>JAUNIV010000193.1 GCA_030523385.1 Bacteroidales bacterium
TCTTATTGGACATTTTACTAAAAACAGCGGTAAAGATAGCGAATTTATACACACTTTTGTCGCTTTTGTGCAAATAATATGTATCTTTGCAGCCGATTTCATAACAAACAATCAATACTAACGAGAAGCACTGTCCGATGATGTTTCGGGTGTATCTGTACGCAATCCAACCATGCAGGTGCTTCTCTTCTCTTCCGGTCTGGTGCTTCGGGTAAAAAAGACAATTATGATACAAAAGGTTCTTATTGCCAACCGTGGCGAGATTGCCGTGCGCGTGATGCGCTCCTGCAAGGAAATGGGCATCCGCACGGTAGCAGTCTTTTCGGAAGCCGACCGCGCAGCACGACACGTGATGTATGCCGACGAAGCCTGTCTGATAGGCCCCGCAGCTTCCAAAGAAAGTTATCTGAACATCGACAACATTATCAAGGCAGCCAAACTGCACCATGCCGATGCCATTCATCCGGGTTACGGATTCCTTTCGGAAAATGCCGACTTTGCCCGCCGCTGCAAGCAGGAGGGAATCATCTTCATCGGTCCGGCTGCCGAAACCATGGAAGCCATGGGCGACAAGATTGCCGCACGCAAGCGGATGATTGCTGCGGGAGTGCCGGTGGTGCCGGGCACGGAACAACCCCTGCAAAGCGCGGAAGAGGCTGTGCGCATCTGCAACGAGATAGGCTATCCGGTCATGCTGAAGGCTTCGATGGGAGGAGGCGGAAAAGGCATGCGGCTGATTCATAGCGAAGACGAGGTGGTGGAGGCTTATAACACGGCCCGCTCCGAATCCATGTCTTCCTTTGGAGACGACACGGTGTATCTGGAAAAGTTTGTGGAGGAACCTCACCACATCGAGTTCCAGATTTTGGGCGACAATCATGGCAACGTGATTCACTTGTTCGACCGTGAATGCTCCGTGCAACGCCGCAACCAGAAGATTGTGGAAGAAAGTCCCTCGCCTTTCCTGACTCCGGAATTGCGCAAAGAGATGGGAGAGAAGGCTGTGGCTGCTGCCAAGGCTGTGAATTATTCGGGCGCCGGAACCATCGAATTCCTGGTAGATAAGAACCGACGTTTCTATTTCCTCGAAATGAATACCCGCCTGCAGGTGGAACACCCCATTACGGAAGAAGTAGTGGGAGTGGATTTGGTGAAGGAACAGCTCCGCATAGCCAATGGAGACGTGTTGCACCTGAAGCAGGAAGACTTGTACCAGCGCGGCCATGCCATAGAGTGCCGTATCTGTGCCGAAGACACGGAAAACAATTTCATGCCTTCTCCCGGCATCATCCGCCAGCTCACCGAACCCAACGGTATCGGAGTTCGCATAGACAGCTATGTGTACGAAGGCTACGAGATACCCATCTACTACGACCCCATGATAGGCAAACTGATTGTGTGGGCCACTACCCGCCAGTATGCCATTGAGCGTATGCGCCGTGTGCTTTATGAATATAAGATTACGGGTCTGAAGACCAACCTCAGTTACTTGAAGCGCATCATGCACGTGCCCGACTTCGTGAAGGGCGAGTACAACACATTGTTCATCGCCAAGAATGCCCGCATGTTGCTCCGCAGCAACGGCAATAACGAAGAGATAGAGAACATTGCCATGATTGCCTCCTACATAGATTACCTGATGAATCTGGAGGAAAACAAGAGCACACAGCTGACCGATGCACGCCCCATCAGCCGTTGGCGCGAGTTCGGGTTGCAAAAGGGAGTGCTCAGAATTTAATTCTCACATTTTAATTTTCGATAGAATTATGGAAATACATATTGGAGACCGCGTGGCCGACGTGACGTTGGTGAGCAAGGATGGCAACAAGGTGCAGTTCCTCATAGACGGAAAACCATACGACGTGGACATTGTGATGGCAGAGAACGGAAGCTGCTCCGTGTTGCACGACGGCAATTCATTCAACGCCGAACTGATACGCGGCGAAGGGGGCAAGAGCTATGACGTGAACATGTTCTACCGCTCGTATCATGTGGACATTGTAGATACACAGACCAAATATCTGCGCATGAAAAAGGGCGGAGAGGAGAAACAGGACGACAAGATTGTCGCTCCGATGCCCGGCAAGGTGGTGAAGATACCCGTGCAGAAAGGTGACCGGCTGGCTGCCGGAGACATTGTGGTGGTGCTGGAAGCCATGAAGATGCAGAGCAACTACAAGGTGACTTCGGACTGCACGGTGAGAGAAGTGCTGGTGAACGAAGGCGATGCCGTAAACGCCGGACAGGTGTTGATAACATTGGATATTACAAAAGAAGACTGATACACACAATATGACAAGAGAAGAAATATATACCCGGTTTGAAGAACTGGACAAGCGTGCGTCGCTGGGTGGCGGCGTGGACAAGATAGAGAAGCAACACGCACAGGGCAAGATGACTGCCCGCGAACGCATAGACATGCTGTTGGACAAAGGTACATTCTATGAACTGGACAAGCTGGTGAACCACCGCTGCACCGACTTCGGCATGGACAAGAAGCAGATTCCGGGCGACGGCATGGTGACCGGTTACGGTAAGATAGACGGACGCCCTGTCTTTGTCTATGCATACGACTTTACCGCCCACGGAGGTTCGCTGAGCGAAACCAATGCGGCTAAGATTGTGAAAGTGCAGCAGATGGCACTCAAGACCGGTGCTCCGGTCATTGCACTGAACGATTCGGGCGGTGCGCGCATCCAGGAAGGAGTGAACAGTCTGGCAGGCTATGCTTCCATTTTCTATCAGAATACGATTGCTTCGGGTGTAATCCCGCAAATATCAGCCATCCTCGGCCCGTGTGCCGGCGGTGCCTGTTATTCTCCGGCACTGACCGACTTCATCTTCATGGTGCAGGAACAGAGCAACATGTTCATTACGGGACCGGACGTGGTAAAGACCGTGACCAACGAAGAGGTGACAAAGGAAGAATTGGGCGGTGCACAGACCCATAGCAGCAAGAGCGGCGTTACCCACTTCATGTGTAAGAGCGAGGAAGAAACCCTGATGAGCATTCGCGAACTGCTGAGCTTCCTGCCTTCCAACAACATGGAAGATGCCCCCATCACTCCTTGCAGTGACGATATTCATCGCACGGTGGAAGCCCTTCAGACCGTCATCCCCGAAGATCCCAACCAGCCTTATGACATCAAGGACATCATCGAACCGGTATTGGATGACCAGTATTTCTTCGAGGTAATGCCCCATTTTGCTAAAAACGTAGTGATAGGATTCGGCCGTTTGGGAGGACGTTCGGTAGGTATCGTAGCCAATCAACCTGCTTACTTGGCCGGTGTGCTCGACATTGATGCCAGCGACAAGGCTGCCCGCTTTGTCCGTTTCTGCGACTGCTTCAACATTCCTCTGATTACTTTCGAGGATGTGCCCGGCTTCCTGCCCGGCACGGTACAGGAGCACAACGGTATCATCCGCCACGGCGCGAAGATAGTCTATGCGTATGCTGAGGCTACTGTCCCCAAGGTGACACTGATTACCCGCAAGGCTTACGGCGGTGCCTACATCGTCATGTCCAGCAAGCCGACGGGTGCCGACGTGAACTTGGCTTATCCGCAGGCAGAGATTGCCGTGATGGGTGCCGAGGGTGCCGTGAACATTCTCTACCGCAAAGCCGGTGCCGAAGAAAAGAAAGAAATCATCGGCCAATATGAAGAGAAGTTCTCCAACCCTTATCGGGCTGCCGAACGCGGACTGATAGACGAAGTAATCATGCCGCGCGATACCCGCTACAAGCTGATACAGGCTTTGGAGATGTGTCACAACAAGAATCAAAGCAATCCGCCTAAGAAGCACGGCAACATGCCGCTGTAAAAAATAGTTCTTTTATTTTCATATTGTCCGGCAATCTTTTACCTTTGTAAAAAATAAAGCCGGACAATATGAATTTTCTTCATCGACTGTGGATTTGGTGCAAGCGTTTCCGTCACCGTTGTGGTTACGGGGTGCATTCGCCGTCCGATTTCTTTCTGATAACTTCTGTCATCTACGAATCATCTCCTTATTATTCATACAAGACGTTGCGGACAACCAAATTCTCTGCAAACTTGCCTCATTACCGCCGCAAGGTGAACCGTCTGCTATTCCGGCTTGTTAATTATTTCAGACCAAAGACTTTCTTGGAAGTAGGTACTGGCAATGGCGAAGCTTTGGCCTACATGCAGGCGGGCTGTCGCGTGATGGATGCTTTCTCCATAGAAGGGAGGCAGAATCCGGAGGAAACCCTGCGTATGCTGGAAGAACGTCTGTCGGCCATGCGAACAATAGACTGCCTGCACATTGCCCATACGCCTTTTTACAAGGAGGTATTCAGAGCGGCATTGCCTTATGCAGGAGCGAAAAGCTGTTTCATCATTGGCGGAATCTACGATAGCAAAGAGAAAAACGCCTGGTGGCAGGAGGTTAAAGCCCATGAATCGACTTGCATCACAATGGATTTGTATGACATCGGTCTGGTCTTTTTCGATAAGGCAAGATATAAACAACATTATATAGTAAATTTTTTATAAGTCAGAACCATGAAAAAAAGCATGATATACACCAAAACAGGTGATAAGGGCACTACCTCGCTGGTAGGTGGCACGCGGGTGCCGAAGACACATGTACGCCTGGAAGCCTACGGCACGATAGACGAGTTGAACTCGCAACTGGGTTTGTTGGAAACCTATTTGACGGACGAGACCGACAAGGCAGTGATTTTCCGTGTGCAAAACAAGCTTTTTTCCGTCGGTTCTTATTTAGCCACGGATCAGACCCAAACCGACTTGCGTATGGGCAGCCACATCGAGCCTGACGACATAGCCTACTTGGAACAGGCCATCGATGAAGCCGACAATGCGCTTCCTGCATTGAGGGCTTTTATACTCCCCGGAGGAAGTCGTGCATCGGCTGTCTGCCATGTCTGTCGCACGGTTTGCCGTCGGGCCGAACGCCGCATACTTGCATTGGCAGAAACTTACGAAACGGATGCCCATGTAATAGCATTTGTCAACCGTTTGTCCGATTATCTGTTCATTTTAGCCCGAAAGTTAAATCATTTAACTGGAAATGATGAAATTTTTTGGGATAAAGGTTGCAAATGAAATAATTTATTATACTTTTGCGGCTTATTAGAGAATGATAGAAAAGTATTTACTTTAAAAATAAGAAAACAATGTACTGGACATTAGAATTGGCCTCGAAGTTAGAGGATGCTCCCTGGCCTGCTACAAAGGATGAATTGATTGATTATGCCATGCGTTCGGGTGCTCCGCTGGAAGTTATCGAAAACTTGCAGGAAATGGAAGACGAAGGTGAAATCTATGAAAGTATAGAAGATATCTGGCCGGATTATCCGAGCAAAGAAGACTTTTTCTTCAATGAGGAGGAGTATTAAGCACGTATAAGAAACTTATTTAATTGATTTATAACAGATTAATTATCGTATATTGCG
>JAUNIV010000194.1 GCA_030523385.1 Bacteroidales bacterium
AAACGCATCATCAAAGCTTTCCACAGGAAGTTGCTTATTCCTCTTACCTATCTTGCATGGATTTACTGTCCGGTGGCCTGGCGGTATTCCAATATCTTCAGGTTATATTGCGAATAAGCCTCCACGTACTTGTCACGGCTCTGGCGAAACATGGCCTGTGCATCCAGCAGGTCGCTCATCGTGGTGGTTCCGGCACGATAGTAATCCTCATTCAGACGCAAATTCTCTGCCGATTGCTCGATGGAACTGCGGGCAATAAGGATTTGCTTGTAAGCATCCTCCAAGTCGTTCCATGCTTTCTGCATCCGTATGACGAGCAGTTCGGAACTGTCGGTCAGTTGGTTCTCGGCATTGCGGAGCTGCAACTTCTGTTTCTTGATGGCGTGCGAACCTCCCCACCAGCCGGACAGAGGGACGGAGACCGTGGCAAAGGCGATGCCGAAAGGATGGGAATGGTCCATCAGATCATCGTACATGTAGCCGGCACCCACTGCCACCGCAGGCAGGTTCTTGCCCACAGCCAGCTGCTTTTGCAGTCGGCTCGCCTTGACATTGCTTTGCAGCAGGCGGTATTCGGGTGTCAGCACCAATGATGCCCCGTGGTCTTTGCGGAGTTCCACGGGAAAGGCAGGGACTTCGTCCGAAGCAAATGCCGCATCTTCCACCTCCACTTCTTCTCCTTCACACCCCATGTATTGAGCCAAGACCATCTTGCTTAGTGAGAGACCGTTTTCCAAATTGACAAGATTGCTTTCCACGTCGTTCTTCTTCAGTTGCACTTGCAGGAGGTCGTTGCGGTTGGTGATTCCGGCACTGACCGCCACTTCCACATCCCGGTGCAACCGTTCCAACATCTCCCGGAGTGAGAGTAGCGTCTTGCGCTTCTCCTTCAGCGTGACCACCTGCCAGTAATATTGCTCCACGGTCAGCTCCACTTCGTTTGCCGATTGTTCCAGTCGGTAGCGGCTTACCTCCTCTCCCACCCGAGCCAGCTTGTTGGCATTGACGATCTGCCCTCCGGCAAAAAAGGGCTGTGTGGCCGTGATGCCGCCCATGATGCCGTTCTTTGCCAACGACATCCGCATCTCCGGACTCATATCCATCTCCAGCAATCCCTTGTTGGCGTTGAAAGCCGCACCGCTGGCACTGACGGTGGGGAAATATTTGGTGAATGCTTCCTTCCGCTCTTGCCGGGCAGCCTCCACGCTGTTGGCGGCGTTGCGCACGGCGACGTTATTTCGCAGTGCCATCTCGCGGCATTCGTCCAACGTATATCGTTTCTGTGCAAAAGATGAGAGGCTCAACGTAGTGCACAAAACACAGGTTATCAGATACTTTATTTTATTCGTTTCCATTTTTTTCTTTTTCATTTTATGTTCTACTTTTGCATCTATTGCCGTTCCATCTTCTCCTTCAAAGCACGTCTCTTTGTGCTTCCGCTCAACACCTTCCAATAGGCTACGGGGATAACGGTAAGGATAAAGAACATCGTAATCAGCGTGCCATAGAAGATGACCGTGCCCATCGGCATCCACAGCCCGCTGCCACCCAGAATCATGGGGATGACACCCATCGAAGCGGCCGCCGAGGTGAGGAAGATGGGACGCATACGGCGCTGGGCGGAGTGATAGATGGCATCGTGCACGTTCATCCGCTCTTCGCAGCGCAACTCCTCAGCATAGTCTATCATGATAATGCCGTTGCGCACCAAGATACCCATCAGGCTGACGATGCCTAAGACGCAGGTCACGCCGAAATCGACTCCCTGCGCCAGTACCCCTATCGCCGTGCCGAACAGGCAGAGCGAGAGGCAGACGAGCAGCAATGTGGCAGTACCCACGCGCTTGAAGTGAAAGACGAGGATGAAGAAAATGATGACAATGGCAATCATCAAAGCAGCCATGATGTGGGGCATCTGCTCCTCATTCTCCTCCAGTTCGCCGCCGTAGGAGACGGTCACGCCTTGGGCAACGGGATTGTCCGCCATCGCCTGCTGCACCCGTGCCGTAGCGGCCATGGTATTCACACCGCGTTCCGTCTCTGCCGAGATGGTAACGGTGCGCACGCCGTTGCGGCGGACAATCTGTCCATACTGCCACGAAGGTTCCACCGCTGCCACTTGCCGCAGGGGAACATTGGCAAGCCCTCCGGCTACGGGCAGCAGTTCGTCTTTCACGTGGGTGAAGTCCGCACGGTCTGCCCGGTTGCTCTTCAGCACGACGGGGATGTCATAGTCGCCTTCCCACACCGTGCCTACGGAGATGCCGCTACCATAGCGCAGGGCGAGGGTACCCTCCAAGGCGGCGTTGCTGATGCCCAAGCGGGTGGATTGGTCTTCATCCAGTGTGATGCGGGTGGCAGCCAGCGGCTCATTGAAGTTGGTGCGAACCAAGTTCAGCTCGGGCAGGGTGCGGAGCAGCGCCTCGACACGCTCCGCCTCCTTTTGCAACAGGCTGAGGTCGTCACCGCTGAGGCGCACCTCTATCGGACTGACCGCCTCGCTATAGCCCAACTGCTTGAAGCGGACGACGGCTTCAGGGAACATCGCCCGGTAGCGGGGCGTGTATTCATCCAACAGTGCCACTGTCTCCTCGTTGCCTGTAGTGTTGACGATGAACTGCGCAAAGTTGGGTCCTCCCATCTGCGGAGCATACGAGTTCTGGAAGCGGGGCGAGCCGCACCCCTTGAAGGAGGCTACGGAGACCACACGTTCGTCCTGGCGAAGGATGTGTTCCAAGCTGTCAGCAATTTGTGCGGTCTTCTCCACTGCCGTGCCCGTAGGCATGTAGATCTCCACGGCAAACTGGTTGCGCTCTGCCGTAGGGAGCAGGCGTTGGGGCAAGAGCGTCATCAGGTACAGCCCGATGGCCACCGACACCACGCCCATGCCCAACGTAATGTAAGGATGGGCAAAGCAGCAGTCGAGTAACCGGTTGTAACCTCCCTGCAACAGGTCGAGGAAGGAAAAAGGTCGCTTACCCTCCTTCGGCTTCTTCTGCTCCATCGGTTTGCGGATGAAGAAGAATTGAAGAAAGGGCACGAGCAGTTCTGCCACTAAGAGCGAAATCATCAGGATAAGTGTCGTCGCCCACGGGAAGCTGGCGAGGAAGTCCTTCGTCATCCCCGTCATGGTGAACAGGAAGGGGAAGAAAGTGATGCTGATGGCAAGCGTCGCTGAGAAGATGGATTTGAAGAAGTGCGTCGCGCTGCGAATGGAGGCGTGCCAACGGGACATGCCTTCGGCAATCATCTCCAGATAGCTGTCGATGATGACGATGGAGTTATCGACAATCATGCCGAGCGTCACGATCAGCGCCGCCAATGTCACCGTGTTCAGTTCAATGCCGAACGCATAGAACAATCCTAATGAGACGAATATGCTGATGGGTATAGTGGATGCCGCCACCAGTGCTACCCGCATGGGGAGCAGTAGCATGACGACAAGCACCACGGCACAGATGGCGATGACCAGTTCGTGCAGGAAGGTCGATACGCTGTCTGCCACCACTTGGCTCTGGTCGGTTATCTTGAAGAGGTTCACGTCGTCGGGTAACGTCTCGGCGAAGCTGTCCAGTTCCGCCTTCACCGCCTCGCCCATCTGCACGATGTTCTTCCCCTTCTTCATCTCCACACTAAGCAGGAGACACTTCTTGCCGTTGTTGGTGATGTAGCTGTCGGTCACGGGATATTCGCGGACTACCCGTGCCACATCCCGGAGGCGGACGGTCTGCCCATCGGGGGTGGAGAGGACAATCATCTCCTGCACATCGCGCAGCGTGTTCATGGAGCGACTGACGTAGAGGGGCGAGATGTATTCTTCGCTCTTCACCCGTCCGGCTGTGGTGGTGAAGCCTTTCGTGAAGAGTGTCAGGGCAAGTGACTGATCACTCAACCCGTAGTGCGACAGGCGGTCGTTATCCAGATAGACGGAAATCTGTTCCTGCTGCATCCCGCTGACAGTCATGCGCCCTACGGTCTCGATGCGACGCAGGCGGTCCCGCAACTCATCCATGTAATCATTCAGTTCGCGATAGGTCTTGTCCTCGCTCTCCATCGTGATGAGCAGGGCGGAGGTATCGCCGAAGTCGTCCATCACTTGGATGGCAAGCACACCCGAAGGAAGCTCCGCCTTAAAACCGTTGATGCCGTGCTTGAACTTGCTCCAAAACTCGTCTTTGTTGTTCAGCTCGTCGTTCAGCTGCACCTGTATGATGGCCATGCCGTCCTTGCTGGTGGAGTGCGTCTTCGCTTTCCTCACCTCCTTGTAGCTGAATATGTAGTCTTCGAGCGGTTTCGTCACCTGTTCCTCTACTTCGGCGGCGGTATATCCGGGGCAGACTGCCGCCACGATACCTTGCCGGATGGTGAAGTCGGGGAATTCATTCTTCTTCATTTCGGCCAGTCCGAAGACACCGAATGCCATGAGGCAGCACGTCAGCAGGATAATAATCTGCCTGTAGTGCATTGCCCATTCCACGAGGCTGCGTTTCTTCTCTTTCATAAGCCCTGTCTATTTCTCTACGGTTATATCCATGTTCTCACTCACTTTCTGCTGACCCTCTATCAGTACCTCGTCGCCGGGAGCCAGTCCGGACGTGATGAATACGCCCCGACTGCCCAACTCACCCACCGTTACGTATTTCTTGACTGCTTTTCCTGATTGATTGACCCATACGAACTGGCGGTTGGTGTTGTCCAACTGGACAATGTGATTGGCAAGCAGGATGCCTTCGCGTGCCTGTTCCCGTTGTAACTCCGTTTCACAAATCATGCCCGGCAGGAGTTCGCCCGTTTCATTCCTGACCAATGCCTTCACCTCGTAAGAACGGGACAGCGGATGGGCGGCAATGCCCTTCTCCACAATATTGCCCTCAAACTCCCGATTGCCTAAAGCCGATACGCGAATACGTGCCGCTTGCCCGATATGGACGGCGGCTATTTCATTCTCCGGGACGGAGATGCTGACTTTCACCTGCTCCACCCCGACCAGCCGTACCACCGGGCTTCCGGGCATCACGTTCTGTCCTACCTCTACCTGCTTTTCGGCAATCACTCCGCTGAAAGGAGCATACAGCCGGGAATCTTCCAGATTCTTCCGCGAGATTTGTTCGGCAGAACGTGCCTGCTTCAGTTTGCTTTGCACCTCGATCCATTGTATTTCGGGCAGGCTATTATTGTCGTGCAGTTGCTTCATGCGGGCGTAAGCATCCTCCGCCTGCTCCAATGCCGCCGCTGCCACGGCATGACTGTTCTGCAGGGTCACATCGTCCACAGAAGCAATCAGTTCGCCCTGCCTGACCCGTTGTCCGGCAGACGCCCTGACCTGCGTCAGTGTCCCGCTGACGGAGAAGCTGAGTGTGGAACCGGTCATTTCCTCAATGGTACCGGAAAAGCCCTGCACGCCCGCTATGGGTTGTGCCTGCACCGTTTGTACT
>JAUNIV010000195.1 GCA_030523385.1 Bacteroidales bacterium
CGTGCATGGTTCGAACAATACAATGTGTTCAGTCCTGCCATGATAGACGGCATCATCCGCAAGCTGCGTGCATACGATGACAGGACGTTGCGTGCCGATTTGGAAGGCAAGTCGGAAGAAATGCAGAAACTGGTTACCCGCTATTTCCACTGCGGATAATGCGTTGCAAAAGAATAAATTATACTGTCTGATATCATATTAACATTCTGCGGGGGCGGATTTATATGTTTGTCTGACGACACCCGACCGGTGTTTTCAGACAGGCATGTAGGTCTGCCCTATTGATGCAGATAATTATTAAGGTATGAAGTGCCGGATTTGACGCCTTGAAAAAAATTTTTCGTCCTTTAAAAAAATTTTTTGGTACGGTCAAAAATATAGTTTGATACCGTGAAAAAAACAGATTGAACTTACCTCCCGATTTCCTATCAGCGGAAAAGCGACATCACCTCTTCGGCATACTTCTTGCCCACCGGCAAGGTCTTCCCCGTCTTAGCCAATACCACCTCCGTGCGCGTAAACTTCGCCACCCGGCTGCGCGACACCACAAACGAACGGTGTATGCGGACAAACTCTTCGGGCGGCAACTGCTCTTCGAGGCTGCGCAAGGAGATTTTAGAAAGCACCGACGTGCCGTCGGCCAGATGCACCTTGACGTAATTGTCTATCGACTCAACATAAAGAATCGTGTCGATGGAAAGCGTCACATTCTTATACTCCGATTTCAAAAGTAACTGCCGCGAAGCCGACTCCGACACACTGAGCAAATCGTGCATCCGAAGCCATTGCTCCGCCTTCTGCATGGCGCGGTCGAAGCGTTCGTAGAAGTAAGGCTTGTGCAGAAAGTCCACGGCATTCAGTTCAAAGCCTTCGAGCGCGTAGTGGGCGTATGCGGTGGTGAATATCAGGCAGCACGATGAAGGAAGCTTATGAACCAGTTCGATGCCCGATGTGCCGTTCATCTCGATGTCAAGAAACACAACGTCGGGACGCCACTCATACACGCGCTGCATACCCAATCGGGGCGAGCTGTACGTTTCGAGCACAATGCCTCCGCGCTGCTCGCAGTAACGGCTGATGATGCTCAGTGCAATGGGTTCGTCGTCTATGGCAATACATCTCATCATACGGGTAAGGTTTTAAGTTCAAGGCGGACACGGAAAACATTGTCTTTGTCCCGTCCCAAATCCAGCCGGTGGCGGTCGGGATAAAGCAGCGAAAGGCGTTTGCGGCAATTCTCAATGCCCATCTGTTTGGAATTCTTATGTTCCCGCTCAAAGACCGAATTATCTACCTCGAAGCAAAGCGTATCGCCCTGCTGGTTGAGCCGGATGTGTATGAAGCACGGTTCGTTGGACGAGATGCCGTACTTAAAGGCATTCTCGACGAACGTAATCAGCATCATGGGCGGCACGGACATGGCCTCGTCTTCCACCCGGTGGGTGAAACGGACGTCGGCAAATTCATTCAGCCTCAGCTTCTGGAGGTCGATGTACTGGCCGATGTATTCCACTTCTTCGACTAAGGAAATGTACTCATGGTTGGCATTGTTGTACATATACTTAGTCAGGTTGATGAATCGCTCCAGCGTGGCTTCGGTCTTGTCGGAGTGCGTAATGAGCAGCCCGTAAATGGTGTTGAGCGTGTTGAAGAGGAAGTGCGGATTGATTTGGGCTTTGTAGAGAGAGAGTTCGGCCTTGTTGCGTTCGTACTCCACCTCCTCGCGTGCCATCCGCTGGCGGTAAGCCTCATTCAGCATCCCCACGGCAAAGCAGAAAATCACCACCACGACGTAGTACAGCCACACGGCCTGCTGGTTCAGTCTCACGCCCCAAACGGGATAGGGATAAACCTCGCGCTGATAGAGGCTGTTGTGGTAAACCGGGGATGTGATTTCGTAAGAAGAAAGCAGCGAAGTAATCAGCAAGGAGACCACTACCACCGCCAAAGCATACACGCGCTGCCTGCCTCCATGAAACAGACGGGGAATCAGAAAGTATTTATAGACAAAATAGGTGACATAAAGCCAGCCTATGAACAGACTGAAAAACAAAGGGTATGCTCCCCACCATCTTTCCACCGGGCAGATGAATATCATCAGTGGCAGAAAAACGAGGCAAAAGGCAAAGTCTATGTAGAGAGGCGTGTGCTTCATTTCTAATCGCTGTTTTGGTTCGTGCAAAGATATGCAAACTTATAAGTTGCACAAACTTGCAATCGTTAAAATTATGAGTTCGCAGAAAAAGTATTTATATTTTGGAATTTCAGAAATAATCCGTATACTTGCATTAAATGAACAAATTTTAAACTATGAGATTCAAATTATTACTGCAAATCCAACCTCATTTGATGGGACATAAAATTCCTATCAACTATCAGTATGAATTATCGGCAGCGATTTACCGCATCCTGTCCAAAGCGGATCAGGCATACGCCACATGGCTGCACGACAACGGTTTTTGGGTGGACAACAAACGCTTCAAGCTGTTCACTTTTTCTTGGTTACTTGCACCTTATGGAATAGACAAAGAGCATCAGCGATTGATTATCAATTCTGACACCGTGGAGTGGCACATCGGTTTCTTACCGGAGAAAAGTACACAGCAATTTATTCAAGGGGTATTCTGCGACCAATCTTTCCAGATAGCCGACCGCATTTCGGGTGCTGCCTTTGCGATACGCGAAGTACAGGTAATGCCACCATTGACGTATGCTCCCGTCATGGAGTTCCAAACCCTCTCTCCTATTTGTATTTCCCAGCGCAATGAGTATGGCAAGACTGATTACCTCTCTCCTGATGCTCCCAATTATGCCGAAGGCCTACTCACCGGCTTGTTAGCACGTTACAAAGCCCTGTATGGACACGATTACGAAGGTGATGCTTCCATTGATTTCCAACTGATAGGTAAGGCAAAGCCTGTACTGGTAAAGATAAAAGCCGATACGCCTGCACAGACTTTTGTGAAAGGGTATCAGTGCAGGTTCCGGTTAGCGTTGGCAGAGGAGTTGATGCGATTGGCATATGAAGGTGGATTGGGTGAGAAAGGTAGTTTGGGGTTTGGAATGATAAAATAAGGAAGAATATGATGTATGTAGTAAAATATAGTGGAAAGTTTGGTTTTATCAAACCGTGGACAGCTGTTCGTGATGGGGAAACTTTCAGCCAGCAGTTTTTAACGCCCTCCATTATTGAAGGTATAGAGAAAAAACTATTTCCTGAGTTATTGGAAGTAAAGGGATGTATTCAAAAAATCATTCGCCACAAGTTGAGGTATGATGCGATGGATAGTCAACAGGAACAGACTCAAACGCGAGGATGGGAATATATTCCAGGAAAGAAGTTGTATGTACGTGGAAAATTGGAAAAAGGAAAAATAACAAAATCCATTTTAATACGTACTGTAATGATTAACCCTGTTTTATATTTAGCTTTTAAAGAAAAACAGGATGCGGAAAAAGCAAGTAAAGAACATATTTGTCTTTGCAGGAATGAAGACATTATGTTGCCTGATGAAGAAGTCTTAATGTTATCCGAGCAGGAATTTGAAGCTTTAAATGGCTTTGAATTACGGTTTGGAGAGTCGGAACACTCGTTTCTTGTAGGATATAACCGGTTTGATGGAGCGGCTCCGATGTACGGTTGGTTAGAATATAATGGTAATTCAGTCTTGTAATGCAGCAAACCAGCTATAGGCATATCTTAGCTAAAAGTGCGCAACAAGGTGGACAAACTTTATTGCAGCACTTATCCGACGTGTCAAATACTATCTGTATCATAGCTCGATATGTGGGAAAAGACGTTACACTTGCCCGTAAAGGAGCTATTCTGCATGATATAGGCAAAGCTTCCCCATTGTTCCAGCAAACATTGGTTGAAGATTTTGATAGGAGAACACTACCTCCCAACTTCATATTCAGGCATGAGATTGCCTCTTTGTTTTTCCTCTCTTTATTGAAGGATGAAGAAAAACCGGCAGTCATAGAAATGATAGTGGCACATCATAAATCGTTGGAAGATGCGAAAGGACGGGGCTTCTTGGATTTATATGATAATATGGAAGATTGTTTTGCCTCTCATAGTCTTGGCTTTGAAACATGGAGTGTAGATGCCTTGCATATTTTGGAAGAATTAGGAATCCCGACACATCCCATTTCTCTTGAAGAAGCAAAAGCAAATTATGAAGAAGCGATAGCGTATTGTGAGCAAATAGATGTCGGTGTGTCAGATTGGAAAGGAATACTGATGGCAGCAGACCATTTGGCTTCGGCTATGGAAGATGCACCGATAGAGCATATTCTTTCCAAACTATTCATTATTCCGAATCTGGCTTTTTATAATAGGCAACATCCACTATATCCGTTATCTAATATCTCTGCTTCCGATAGCCGGATTCATACGCTGGTAACTGCACCTACCGGAGCCGGAAAAACGGATTTCTTATTAAGAAGATGTAAGGGGCGTGTTTTTTATATACTTCCTTTTCAGGCTTCCATCAATGCAATGTATGAACGCATTCGTCAGGATTTAAGTGATACGGATGCTGTGGTTTCTTTGTTGCATTCTACTTCTATATTAAAGTTGGAAGATGGCGATTTTGAGGAAGCTATACTTCAAAGACATTTGGGTGCATCCATAAAAGTTCTAACACCACATCAGCTGACAGGTATTGTGTTTGGCATAAAAGGATATGAAGCACTGAAAATAGATTTGCAAGGCAGTGATGTAATCTTGGATGAGATACATACTTATTCCAATACGATGCAATCCATTGTATTAAGGATTGTAGAGATATTGAACCATATAGGTTGCCGACTGCATATTGGAAGTGCTACCATGCCAACATCTTTGTATCAACAGATTCTGCGAATATTAGGCGGCGAGAACAATGTCTATGAAGTGAAGTTGGATGCCGAGGTGTTACAATCATTCAACAGGCACATTGTTTACAAAGTTCGTGAATACGATGAAACTGCCGAGATTAGACAAAGATGTGTCAGTGAGCATCATAAGTTATTAATCGTATGCAATCGTGTGAAACGTGCGCAACAATTGTATTCCGAACTGAAGGAAGCATATCCTAATGTTCCGATATTATTGATTCATAGCCGTTTCAAGAGGAAACAACGGCAACAACTGGAAATGCAGCTCAAAGAACAATATAATAATATGACTGGCGCTTGCATTGTTGTTGCCACGCAAGTTGTGGAGGTTAGCCTGGATATCAGTTTTGACGTGATGATTACGGAATGCGCTCCACTCGATGCTTTAATTCAACGCTTTGGACGTATCAATCGTAAAAGGGCTTTGGATACGATTGGAACTTTAAAACCTGTGTATGTACTGGCACCACCAGATAATCGAAAGGAAGCTCTGCCATACGATATAGATGTTTTGCACCGTAGTTATGAAG
>JAUNIV010000196.1 GCA_030523385.1 Bacteroidales bacterium
AGTTTGCTACAGTCCGAAAAATGTAAAAGGGAAGATGTATCACCTACATCCTCCCTTTTTTAAAAAACTGATAAACACTTAAAATATCAAATGAGATTATTCATATCTCAATATCCCGGAGTCTGCTTCAACTGGTTATTGTTAGTCTTTGTGCTTTCATCAATAGGCCATAACAATCTGTCAGAAGTGGCCAAAGAATATTTCTCAGCTACATTCATCAGACGAATGTCATACCAACGTCTTCCTTCAAAAATCAGTTCGCGCAAGCGTTCTTTCAAAACTGCTTCAATCGGGTCTTCGTCGCCTGCCACAAATTCATTGTCAGCATAGAAGTCGCCCTTATCGTTCGGATACGCTACGGCATCCGAATAATTTTCACCATACGCACGCTTACGGATTGTATTGATTTCTGTCGTAATGTCCTCACCCAACAAAGCTTTCGCTTCGGCCAGCAACAGCAGGCAGTCGGCATAACGATAGACAGGATAATCATCATACATGGAGCGAATGGACGATCCGCTCACCATTGTACCCTGGTATTTGTACGGATAAGCAGCCTCATACACCAGATTGCCATCTTCGTCCTTAGTATATACGGCTCTCAAATTAGAGCGTTTACGACTGTCGTTGTCCAAATAAAGCTGGTCAAAGATCTTGCGTTTCAGAGGCATACGAATCAAACCATTAAATTGGGCATCGGTCGTCGTTGAGACTTCTTCACCGGCTTCGGTGTAACGGGAACCGTTGTTCATGTATGCCTGCTGCGGCATGAAGTTACTGTTCCAGTAGCCATCCAGCAAAGCCACTTCACCTTCTCCATTATATATAGAGAAAATGATTTCGTCATTTCTCTTATTACTGAATTTGAATATATCAGAATATGTGTCCAGCAAAGCTATGCCCGGGCAATTACTCACTTCCTGCAAAGCTGTCTTGGCAGTATTGTAATCAGATGTACCACCGTTCATCTGCTTTCCGCTCCACAGATACACTTCGCCTTTCAGCATCTTGGTAGCGCCCAATGACCAGAAGTTCTTGCCTTTGGTGAAAGCATAATTATTACCGAAAGCAGATTCAGATGCACTGATATCGCTCTTTATCAGCTCCATCACATCGGCTGCAGGATCTTGTGCGCGTTGCATATTGCTCAAATCCAGCGTATTGCCCGAAGTATAGGTAGTATAGATGATGGCATCGCCATACGAACGGAGCAAATGGAAATACAGATAAGCACGCAGACCGTAGCATTCTCCCAAATAATAATTCTTATCGCTATCAGAGAGCACCGTGCTCTCTTCGGTCTTGGCAATCATCAGGTTAATTTGATTGATGGGATAGTAAAGTCCTCCGAAATTACTGATACCCGGAGTTGTGCTTGAGAGGGTATTATAATACAAGTTCTCGTAACCCTGTGTTGCCTCACCGCCAAACGGGGCATCGCCATAAAAACCGCTACGGACTTCACCAAAAGCAAAGCAATTCCAAGAATATTTTCTGAAACAACTGGCAATACCAGTGTGGAAAGCACTGAACTGGTCGTTAGTCTGCCAGTAAGAAGAGTCTGCGATGCTGCTTTCCGGAACCAAGTCCAAGGAGTCGCAAGAAGAAACTCCCAACAAACTACATGCGGCCAATAAAATAGTATATATCTTTTTCATAATTGCATCTTTATAAATTAAATTAGAATGTCAATGATAATCCGAACAGGAAAGTACGCGGAGTCGGGTATCGTCCATCGTCCACACCATTGTTCTGTGTTCCGCCTGTAACCACACTTGAAGAGAAAGCAGGTTCAGGAGAAGTACCGGAATAGCCGGTGATATAGAACAGGTTTTGGCCTGTCACATACACAGAAGCATCCTGCAACATAAACTTGCTGATCAGTTTCTTGGGCAACTGGTAGCTCAATGTGATTTCGCGGCAAGCCAGATAGTCGGCTTTCTCATAGAAACGTGAGCTGTTGTTATCCAAAGCTGCAACTGCATTATTGGAACGCGTAATATTATATTTGGCCAACTGGTCGGCATAGTAGAACTTCGGCAGGTCTGTGTTCGGATTCTCTTCGCTCCAACTGTTCTTCACCTCCGAAATGATATTGAATGAACCCTGGTATTGTCCCAACGAGCGTGCCAGTAAGTCATTATACAAGGTATGGCCCAAAGCATAGTCGAAACGTGCATACAGCGAAATGCCTTTGTATCCGAATGTGGTAGAGAAACCACCGGTAATGTTGGGCAGGTAATTGCCTATCACCTTACGGTCGTATGTAGTAATCTTGCCATCATTGTCCATGTCTTCCCAGCATACATCACCCGGTTCGATGGGTTTCCATCCGCTGGACTTTTCGTAAGTGAGTCCTGTAGTCGGATTGATCTCATTTTTCAGTCCGGGACCGTAGAGTTTACCCACTTCATCAACAGTCATATTGGAGTTGGCTCTTACATCGTCCCAGTCGCGATAGATGTGGTTCTGTACGTAGGCTGTGATTTCGCCCAACTTACCACCTTCCTGATATCCGCCTACCCATTTGGTGTTATAAGTACCGTCGGCATTCATAGGTCCGGCTGCGACTTCATAACCACCTGTACGGTTGCGTTCATTTTGGTTGGTCGGCAACTTCAAGATTTTGTTGGCTACAGTCGTCACGTTGGCTGTCATATCCCAAGTGAAACCACCCTTGTTGATGATGTTTGCACGTACTTCAGCTTCAAAGCCCGAATTGCGCAATGTTCCCAGGTTGGTACGGATGGTCTTGAAACCGGTATATCCGGGCAAAGTCAGCTTGGTCAGCAAGTCCTTGGTCTGTCTGTTATAATAGTCAAGGATAAACGAAACCCGGTTGTTCAGAATACCCAAGTCCAAACCTACTTCGAATGTGCGCGATTGCTCCCAGCGCAATCCGGTGTTCACCAGTTCGGTATTCACGATGGCACTGCTACCTCCGTAGGTACCCGCTCCGTAATCACCACTAGCCGTGGCGTACGTTCCATACACTTCATAGTTACCCAAATCGTTTACGTTACCATTGGTACCGAAGCTCACACGAGGTTTCAATGTGGTAATGAAGTCAGCAAGTTTGGAATCCTGCCAAAATTCTTCCTGGGTGACATTCCATCCGGCAGATACTCCCGGGAAGAATCCCCAACGGTTTTCATCCAGACGGGACACTCCGTCGTAACGGGCGGTAAAGGCCAACATGTATCTCATCTTATAATTGTATTCAGCACGTCCGAAGGCCGAGAGAATGCGGTAAGCTGTCTTATAAGTACCGCTTCCGGTTGTTCCCGTGTCAGTATATCCGGCAACAAATGTCGGGATTACGTTCATTGTGTGCACATCGTCGGTGGGAGCACCGTACCCGTATTCCACTAAGCGAAAACGGTCATACGTGTAATATTCCCCACCCAACATCACGTTCAGGTCGTGAGCATCGTTGAATGTATTCTTGTAAGTCAGCGTTGCACTGGTCTGTATCTGGTGATACTTATTAATCACAACCGTAGAATAGCGCGAAGTATTGGGGCTGCTTTGGTTTTGCTGTTGGTAAGCATCCCAACCGTTTTCATCTTGATATTCATAGTTCAGCAATGAAGCA
This sequence comes from Bacteroidales bacterium, assembly GCA_030523385.1. Taxonomy (GTDB): domain Bacteria; phylum Bacteroidota; class Bacteroidia; order Bacteroidales; family Bacteroidaceae; genus Phocaeicola. The sequence continues at coordinate 3,596 of JAUNIV010000196.1, forward strand.
TTAGCGTCCAAAATCAGATGGTCTTTAATGATGTCTGCCGTGAAGCCGCCATTAAAAGTATATTTTGTAGTACTGTTGGCATCATGATACTTGTCGCGGTAATAAGCCGGATTACCGTCGGCTGTACCAAAACCGGATACCGGATTCCCTTCTTCATCATAAGGATTCCAGTTGGGGCGTGCAGAGCGCGTACGATAGAAGAATTGGGTATTAGAAATCCAAAGCGAAGGTTGCGTTGACCACATCACTGACGCACCAGCTTTCACCTTCAGGAACGGAAGCACTTGGTAAGTGCCGTTCACATTGCCTGTGAAACGCTTGTAGCCCGTACCTATCACCTGTCCGTCTTCCTTATAATATCCGGTGCTGGCCACAAAGGTTCCATGTTCGTTACCGCCCGAAATGTTCAGATAATGCTCTTGGGTCAATGCGCTGTCATTGAACACATCATTATCCAAAAGTCCGCCGTAATCCCTATAAAGCAACTGGCTTCCTTCGTAATACGGGTCATCCATTACCGACCAGCCTTCGTTCTTCAGATGAGCCGTCTCATCCGTCAGGTATCTGATGTCGAAGGAAGTATTGCCAACTCCGTATCCCATCTGTCCGTCTAATGAATAGCCACTGCTATATCCGCTCACCGCACTATTGGTTCTCTTCATACCCAAACGGTTGTAATAGATATAATCGTGAGCATCCAAGTAATCATAGCCTTTACGTGCTTTGTTCACACCAATCTTGAATTTATAATTGACGCTGGCTTTTCCCTGCTTTCCGCTCTTGGTTTCAATCAAGATTACACCACCATTGGCACGCGCACCGTAAATGGCTGTAGAAGCGGCATCTTTCAGTACCTGCATGGAAGCAATGTCTTCCGGATTGACATCCGACATGCTATTGCGCACAATACCGTCCACAATGACCAATGCATTGGCGCTTGTTCCTTCGATAGTGGCACCACCACGAAGTACGATTTGAGGATTAGAACCCGGCTGACCACTTACGTTGGTTACCCGCAGACCGGTCACCGAACCTTGCAATGCCTGTCCGGCATTACCATAGGCTGCATTCTTGAGCACACTATTATCTACTTTAGAGATAGCGGTAGTCAATGCACCTCTCTTCTGCGAACCTCCATAACCAGTTACTACCACTTCGTCCAACACTTCCGTATCGTCTTGCAGGATTACGTTGAGTGGTTGTCCGTTGAATTTGATTTCTTGCGTTTTATAGCCCACGAAAGAAATCTGGATAACATCTCCGTTTTTCACATTCGATAAAGAGAAATCTCCATCAATGCCGGTAATGGTACCGTTGGTAGTACCTTTCACTACGACTGAAGCACCAATAATAGACTCACCGGTTGCATCTTTTACGATACCGGTACATGTTCCACTCTGTTGTGTGATTTTCACATCGGCTACGCCTGGACTGGCCGCCGCGTATGCTGCCCCTGCTGAGGCTCCCATAAGGAACAGCATCATACTGACTGATTTTAGTCGCTTTAACATAACTGATTTTTTAAATGTTTATTGAAAAGCAAGAATCCAAGCATCACAACAAAGTTCTTCCCGAACTTTGCTTTCCAATTTAATTTTAGATTAACGCTGCAAATATATAATAAATTTAAAAACAAACAACCAAGTATTAAAATTATTTTCTGCATTTGGGCTTATTTTTTATTTCTTCCATCAATAATGTTATTTACCAGCTCAAAAAAACGTAAATTCTTTCTATAAAGCCAAATATTTCATGTCGTCATTTGCCTTGTCTGGAAGCTTGCTTTGATGAATATATCTTC
>JAUNIV010000197.1 GCA_030523385.1 Bacteroidales bacterium
GATTTTTCTTTCGTTTTGCGTCGTTTATATCAGGATTTTACGTACCTTTGCACCATTCGATATTTCTCTTATGAAGAGAATTAGTACGATTCTTTCTTTATCCCATTGTAAGGACGGATTACATTCATCTACACATCTTCTGGTGAAAATAATACAAAAAGGCAGACAAACCTGTTTACAGGTGAATGATATTTACTATCTTAGCGGCAAATTTTATGGAACATAGTTGAGAATAACAATAAAGAAGAGAAGAAACATGTCGAATGAAATAAAATTTGCAGAAACAGTGATTTTGGTCGATGCTGCTTACTTGGATAGAGTGGCGGGCGATTTGGCTACGCACTTTGGCGAAGTGATAGGGCGCAAACTGCCTAAAGCAGATTTACCCGTATTGTTGGAGTGCCTGTCATTGGATGCAGGAATACCGTTGGGTGGAAATGCCATACAAGTCTTGTTTGTGTATGACGAAGAGAGCAGGCGGATGGATGCCTTTACCCCTTCGGACTTGGAGAAGGAACTGAATGATGTGGCTTTCAAGAGCCAGTTGGGCGAATTTGCGCTGAATGCCTTTGAACCTTCAGACATGGCTACGCGGGAGGATTTGTTCTTGGAATCGGTTAAACTGGTGGCCGATGCAGCCGAAGTGCGTCGCCTGATTGTGGTTCCGGCTGAAGAAGAGTATGGCGACAAGTTGCCCGGTATCTTGAACAAGGCCGAAGGGAAAGAAAGTATAACCGTGTTTGGCATGAATCCCCTGTCGGCAGAAATATCCTATCGGTGGGAGATGCTGGGCTTCGGCATTCTGCAAGCCTTGGGCATCAAGGCAGACGAGGTGTGATCATTATTTTTCTAACATTAATAAATAGAGATAATAAATATGAGTTTGATGACAATGTTGCAGCAACGCAACAAAACTATTTATGTAGGCGTGCTTACGGTACTTGCCGTTTGCTTGCTCATGGATTATGTACCGGTGCTTTCCGTTATGTCCCATTGGGTGACTCCTCCCGTGGCTCTGTTTTTAGGATTGGCTTTTGCCCTGACTTGCGGACAGGCTTATCCGAAGTTCAATAAGAAAGTGTCTAAATATCTTTTGCAATACTCTGTGGTGGGATTGGGATTCGGCATGAATCTCCATGCTTCATTGGCTTCGGGCAAAGAAGGTATGGAATTTACCATTATCTCCGTGGTGGGCACTATGCTGGTAGGTATGTTCATAGGGCGTAAGTTATTACACGTGGGACGTGATACTTCCTATCTGATCAGTTCGGGTACTGCTATTTGCGGTGGTAGTGCCATTGCTGCCGTAGGGCCTGTGCTTAAAGCGAAGGATAGCGAAATGTCTGTGGCTTTGGCCACCATCTTTGTGTTGAATGCCATTGCCCTGTTCATTTTCCCTGTCATGGGGCATGCCTTGGGATTGGATCAGCAACAGTTTGGTACATGGGCAGCGATTGCCATCCATGACACCAGTTCGGTGGTTGGTGCGGGAGCCGCATACGGTGAAGAAGCATTGAAGGTGGCTACTACCATCAAGCTGACCCGTGCACTTTGGATCATTCCTTTGGCATTGGTTACTTCCGTAATCTTTAAGGGAAGCGGCAAGAAAATCACTATTCCTTGGTTCATTCTTTTCTTTATTGTGGCCATTGTGCTGAATACATACGCGCTGGATGGTGTGCCGCAGTTGGGTGCGTTTGTGTCGGGGTTGGCTCGTAAGGGACTTATCATCACCATGTTCTTTATTGGTGCATCGCTTTCGCGGGATGTGCTGAAGCAGGTGGGGTTGAAACCCATGTTTTTGGGCGTTGCGCTTTGGGTAGTAATCAGCGTGAGCTCACTGGCTTATATACTTTGGGGATAAATAATAAAAACAGATAGAAAAATGGTAGCTACATTATTATTTTTAGGATTGGGTATGCAAGAAGTGCTTTTTATCGCACTGATTGTGCTTCTGTTCTTTGGTGGCAAGAAGATACCCGAACTGATGAAGGGATTGGGAAAAGGAGTGAGAAGTTTCAAGGACGGCATGAACGGACTGGAAGACGAGGAAGACGACAAGAAAGAAACAAAGAAAGACTGACGCATGAAGCAAGGACAACGGGAAGAGACTCTGACGTTTTGGGAACATGTGGAGGAATTGCGTCATGTATTGTTTCGCGTATCGGTGGCAGTGGTGGCGCTGATGGTGGTATGTTTTTTCTTCAAGGATGAACTGTTTGCCATTGTGTTGGCTCCTAAGGAAGCCGATTTTGTCATATACCGTTTTTTCTGCCGGTTGGCAGATGTGCTGTCCATGCCTTCGCTTTGCCCTGAAATGTTTCATGTGAAGATTATCAATACGCAACTGGCAGCACAGTTCGTCATGCACATGCGTGTTTCTTTTTCGGGTGGTATCCTGCTGGCTTCTCCTTATATCATTTACCAGTTGTTTCGTTTTGTGTCTCCGGCCTTGTATGAGAACGAAAAGAAGTATTCTGTAAGAATAATAGGGTGGGGGTACGTGTTGTTTATGATGGGGGTGTTGCTCAACTATTTCCTGATATTTCCGCTTACGTTTCGTTTTCTGGCCACCTATCAGGTGAGTGCGGAGGTAGAGAACACCATTACGTTAGCTTCGTATATGGACACCTTGCTGATGATGACACTCATGATGGGGATTGTGTTCGAGATACCCGTCTTGTGCTGGCTTTTCGCAAGGATGGGCTTTTTGACGGCTGACTTTATGAAGCGTTACCGGCGCCATGCTGTTGTGATTATACTCATAGTGGGTGCCATCATCACTCCCACGTCGGATATCTTCACGTTGTTGATGGTTTCCGTGCCTATGTATTTGCTTTATGAGGTGAGTATATGGATTGTGGGCAGGGTGCGTGTGGCATAATAATATAAAGAAGAAAGGGAACGATGTGCATCATCGTTCCCCTTTTTTTCTTCACTTACTTGATTTCGATTTCTTCCTTCATGTCTATTTCCTCTCCGTGCGTATCGGTGAACCGATATTGCAGGAAAGCTAAGCTCTGATCAGGAATGACCTTGATACCGAAACCGTAATTCATCTGCCACTTGCGCTTGAGGGACAGGAATCCCTGATTGACGTAGGCGGCAATGTACGGATGGATGTAGAGCGTAAATTTCTTTATCTTCAATTTATTGACCAGGTAATCTATCTTGTTCTCCAGCGTATCTGTAAATAGGATGGACGGCTTGATACTGCCTTTCCCAAAACAGGTAGGGCAGGTTTCGGTTGTATTGACATCCATGGCCGGGCGCACGCGCTGGCGGGTAATCTGCATCAGTCCGAACTTGCTCAGAGGCAGAATATTGTGTTTGGCCCTGTCCTTTTGCATGTTCTGACACATACGTTCGTACAGCTTCTGTCGGTTTTCTGCCAAACCCATGTCAATGAAATCTACCACGATGATGCCGCCCATGTCTCGTAAGCGCAACTGTCTTGCCAGTTCGTCGGCGGCTCCTAAGTTTACGTCCAATGCGTTGGCCTCTTGTCCGTTGGCCGATTTGGAGCGGTTGCCGCTGTTTACGTCCACCACATGCAGGGCTTCCGTGTGCTCTATAATAAGGTAGGCACCGCTTTTGTAGGAGATGGTTTTCCCGAAAGAGGACTTGATTTGCTTGGTAATACCGAAGTTGTCGAATATAGGAAGTTTCCCTTTGTACATTTTCACGATGTCTGCCCGTTCGGGGGCAATCAGAGTCACGTAGTCCTTTATTTCATGGAACACGGCTTCGTCGTTTACATAGATGTTTTCATACGAAGGATTGAACAAATCGCGCAGCATTCCCACTGTCCGGCTGGTCTCTTCGTACACCAATGTCGGCAGTTTGGTCGCTTTCTGTACTTTGGTAATGCTATCTTCCCAATGTTTCAGCAAGACTTTAAGCTCTCCGTCGAGTTCGGCCACCCTTTTGCCTTCCGCTACGGTGCGTACTATCACGCCGAAGTTTTTCGGCTTGATGCTTTGCAATAACTGTTTCAGGCGGGCGCGTTCTTCGCTCGACTTAATTTTTGAAGAAACGGATACCTTATCATTAAAAGGGATAAGCACGAGGTAGCGTCCGGCAAAGGATAGCTCGCACGTGAGTCTGGGTCCCTTGGTAGAGATAGGTTCCTTTACTATTTGCACTATGACTTCCTGTCCTTGCTGGAGGGTCGTAGATACCGTGCCTTCCTTCTCTATATCGGGCAGCATAGTGGCTTTTGAAATGGGATAAAGTTTTTTGCGGTCGCTTAAAACTTGCTTCAGATACTTCTGGTAGGAGTGGAATTGTGGTCCCAGGTCTAAATAATGAAGAAAAGCGTCTTTTTCAAAGCCTACATCCACGAAACAGGCATTGAGACCGGGCATCAGTTTCTTTACCTTTGCCAAATACATATTTCCCACGTTGAAAGAGGCACTTCGTCCTTCTTTCTGAAATTCCACCAATGCCTTGTCTTCTGTCAGTGCGATGGATATTTCCTTGGGTTGTACGTCTATTATTAATTCGCTTGTCACTGTTTGTTTGCTTAATTTTATTTCTACTTTTCTCATTAAACAAAGAACAAACCCGAAAGTCATTTGTTTTTCTGCTTTGCAAGGTTTGTTCTTTATTCGTTGTCACACAGACAATACTAAAAGTTACTTTTTGCTTTTATGTCTGTTCTTTCTTAGTCTTTTTTTACGCTTGTGAGTAGACATTTTATGTCTTTTTTTCTTCTTTCCGCTTGGCATAGCTTCAAAATTTTATGGGTTAATACTATTTTTATTTATTATTTCTTCACTGATATTGTAAATGTCTTGGCCGGTTTGAATGCCGGAATGTTGTGCTCAGGAATGATAATCGTCGTATTTTTGGAGATATTACGCGCTGTTTTCTGAGCTCTCTTCTTTACGATAAAACTTCCAAAACCACGCAGGTACACATTCTCTTCTTTAGATAAAGAATCCTTTACTGTGTCCATGAAAGCTTCCAGTGTGGTAAGCACCGATTGCTTGTCAATACCGGTATTTTTCGCAATTTCGTTTACGATGTCTGCTTTAGTCATTTCGCTAAATAATTATTGTTATACTTAGAACTTAATTTTTTGGACTGCAAATATATAGCTTTTCTCCCTCTTAAAGAAATATATTCGGGATAAATTTCTCAAAAAAAGCGTCTTATTTCATTTTCTTGCCTTATTTTTGCCGAAAAAAGGCATCCGATATGCCTGTATGGAAGAACATTTATGGAGAATTTTAGCGAGAAACTGATAGCTTGGTACGAAGAGAACAAGCGTGATTTGCCTTGGAGGGAGACGAAGAATCCTTATCTGATATGGATTT
>JAUNIV010000198.1 GCA_030523385.1 Bacteroidales bacterium
AGGGCTCATTGGGGACTTGCACCCATTAGCTAATACTCATGCCGAGCATACCAAATAAAAAGAACCATATCTGCAAAATAAGCTTGATATGGTTCTTTTTTTATTTGATGAGGAGAGTGTAAGAGCTTCTCTACCCCTCATATTTTATTTACTGTACATCCCACCAGATGCGTCCTTCTGTTGCAGAGACATCGCCACCATACTTGGCATCCTCACACAACTGCTTGACAGCCTCATTATAATTGTCGATGTTCAATGTATTGGGAGTGCCCAGTGAATTGCGTCGTGGAATAGCCAATTCAACTCCGGATTCACGGATTTCTTCCAAATATGCCACACCATTGGCCGGTTCCGGCAACGGCTTGAATGCCGGCAATCCTGTACGCTTCCATGTAGCCCACATTTCGTCAGGCTGGTTATAAAGATTAATCCATTGCTGTGAAATGATCTTTTCCAACGTAGCTGTCTGGAATTCGGGCTGTGCCAGGTAAGCGTCAATCTTCTCTTCGGTCAGAGGATTGTAAGTAGGTGCCGTAGGAGCTGTCTGTGCCACAACAAACATGGACTCTGCCCATCCTGCGTATTGCTGCATGGAAGCCTTGATACCTTCACGCATCCAGGCTGTGGCGTCCTTGCCTGCCACTGCGCTTCCCTTCTTGACTGCAATTTCAGCTATCATAAAGCAGGTTTCCGGATAAGTGATGACCGGGGTATAGCAATGTATGCTCTGGAAGTCCTTCTCGTAGTCAACACTTTCAATGGCGCGTGCCGGCATGTTGTTGTTACCGTTCCTGCCACCGTTCTTCACATAATAACGTCCCTCTGCCTGTGAGTACATACGGATTTCCAGGTTTGCCTCCGTGCCATCTTCCTGATGATAGGGAAGGGTCAGGTATGCATTGTTGGCTGTCACAGAACCGGTACTGTCCGGATTGGCAGGCATACCTACATAACGGCTGTCGGCAAAGCGGGCGTAACGTGTTTTATAATCGGGATATTCCTTCTCAAAGGTTTCGAACCATTCGTCGTTTGTATCATTGTTATTGCCCAGACCAAATCCGTTCGGACGGACCATGATATACAGACGGGGGTCATTGTATGCCTTTAAGTAGTTCACGAATGCGGCTGAAGCCACATAGTTGCTTGTGATGTTCTGGATATCATCCACATTATCGTTGTAGTCATTGCTGTGCTGATAGATGCAGGAAGCGTCATTGCTGTCAATCACGTTGCTTGCAGAAGTCAGAACTTCATCAATCACGGAGTTATAGAAGGCATTGTCGGCTTTCTCCAGGCGCTGGGCCATCTTCACACGTAAAGTGTTGCCGAACTTGATCCACTTCTGGACATCGCCATTGTAGAAGAAGTCATTGGTACCCAGATTGTATTGTTCACCGTTGGAGTTCCTTAAGGTAGCAACGGCGGCCTTTACCTGTGCGTCCAGCACTTCGTACATCGGAGTGCCATCTACCGACTTCTGGTAGAGGTCGTATCTCGGAGTACGGATTCCTTCCGTCTGTGCCTTGAAAGCTTCCGTAATAGGAGCCGCTCCATAGCAATCCAGAATCAGCCACTGCTGATGGGTCAGCAGGATTTCAGAGATGGCCTTGACATCGGCATAATGTTCAGCCTCCTCATGGTTCGGAATCACTGAATTTATCAGGTGGTCCAGATAGAGCCCGAAGCTGCTATAATAATAGGAATATGACAAATTGCTCGGAGCCGGATGCTCGTTGGGCTTTGTGGGAGAAATATAGGAGCCACTGCTTGCGCCGCCGGAGGAAACCAGATACTGCATAAGAATCATGGTACCGCTGTACTTCCCTGTCAGGTGTGCACGGCTACTGTTGTTATAATTCAATGTGGCACCGGTAAAGACGGCACGGGGGTCCGTTGTGCCCAGCTGTTCCGGGTCGGTATTCAGCTCTTGGTATTCACTCAAACAGCCGGTCAGCATGAACATGGAAATACCTGCTAAAAAATATTTATACATTTTCATAATTGTCTTCTGTTATATAGTTTTAAAATCTTACAGTAAAGTTAACAGCATAGGTACGGTAGAAAGGCACACCACCGATATCCATAGGCTGCAACGGGTTGTTGCTGGAAATAGAGGCCGGGTTCAGTCCGTCTGTCAGTTTATTTATGATGTAGCAGATGTTACGGGCCGTGAAGCCGATACGGAAATAGTTGGCACCAAACTTCTTGCAAAGGCGTTCCGGCAAACGGTAGCCCAATGTGATTTCACGAAGGGCGAACCAGGTGTTGTCCTGAATAGAGCCAGGCATGGCAGCCATACCCCAACCATAGTTCCAAGAATACCAAGCACCGGTCATCACCGGACGGATTCCCAAGCCGCCCCATTCTGCCTTTCCGGCAACGGCATCGGCATAAGTCATACCGCCTACATCCACCATTTCGCCAACGCTTCCATCCGGATTCTGCAACGGAGCCTGTGCGCCTTCAGCAAATACGGCATTCAGCATCAAACCGTCGTATGATGTTTCACCCTTGTAATTGATACGCTTGATACCACCGTACTCCTTGGCACGACCTTCCAGAGTGGAAGCCAAAGAACCTCTCGGTACAGCATACTTCCACATGTTGGAGAAGTAGTTTCCACCGAAGCGGCCGTCTCCCTGAATATACAAATCCCAGTTCTTGTAAGAGAGTGAAGTATTCAAACTCAAGGTAAAGTTGGGTTCCACCTTACCCAAGATGTGACGTTCGCGGTCATCGCCTTCATTGCGTTGGTAGTATGTAACAGGAGAATACATGGAAACAGAATTAGGAGAACCAGATTCCTGATCATACTGGATCACCATTCTGCCCTTATCATCATACACCAGCGGAGACATGATGGAAGAATTCTGGTAAGAAGTCAGCACACCGAATTCACCGCCTTCATACGCCCAGATTTCAGGCGAAGCATCATACTGGCCCATCAGCTGCCATTCTTTCACCTCGTCATCAAGTTCCACGACCTTACCACGGTTCACTGTGATATTACCGCCGAGAGTCCAGCGCCAGTTGCCCGTGCGGATGGGAGTTCCTTCAATCTGCAACTCAATACCTTGGTTCTGGATGTTACCGGCGTTGATCAGCTTGTTGCTTGCACCCGATTCGACAACAGAACCTACGGTCATAATCTGGTTATAGGTATTGGTCTTGTAGTATGCGAAGTCAATGTTCAAACGCTCGTCGAAGAAACGGGTATCAAAACCGATTTCGATGGACTGCTGGATTTCCGGCTTCACATTGTTATTGAAGGCAGTTCCCAAGTTAGGCTTAGCAGACAATACAGAACCGCTGCGGTCCGGTAAATAAATGGATTCCTGAGTAAACACACCATATCCCTTGGTTGTGGCATAAGCCGATGTACCCATACCCACACGGGCTATAGAAGCACGCAACTTACCGAAAGAGAACCATTCGGGCATTTTTTCGCGGAAGGTATCGGTAAATACCCAAGATGCGTTTGCCGACGGATAGAACACGGAGTAGTTGTTTTGTCCTGTTACTACATAAGTAGGATAAGTCAAAGTAGACAGCCAGTCGTTACGTCCGGTCAATTCCAAAAAGACCTGGTCTTTCCAGCCTATGTTCACGATACCTGAAATACCGAACACCTGTTCGTTGCGCGGGGTGTAGGTAAATACCGGTTCAATCTTGTTCACGGAGTTTGAGAAGGAGAAGTATCCCGGTACAACAAGACCACCGTTGGTACCCTTTGACCACGCATGCTTTTCTGTATTACCGTAAAGTTCAGCTGCTACAATAGCAGATATGGTAAAGTCCTGGTCCCAAAGTTTGAAGGCATGTTCGGAAGTCTGGAGCATGGCGTTGAAGTTGTAGTTACCCGAACGTTCGCCGCCACGGCTGTAACCGCCGGAACCGCTGGGCCCGTAATTCTCACCCGTACCGTATGTCTTGGTTTCCGTACTGATATTATATAGGTTATAGTTCGCCTTCAGGCTGGCTGTCAACCACGATGTAAGATGTGCGCGCAAGGTGATATCGGCCAACAATGAAGCTTCGTTGCGTCTGTCATCTTTTGTGTCACGCGTGTGGAAATAGCTGCTCAAAGTAGTAAAATTACTGGTGTTTTCCACTGCCTTTGTTTCCGGATCACGGTACTGGGCGTAGTGGGCGGCCACATCGTAGTTACGCGGCAGGTAATAGGCCGTCATCATACCTACGTTGTTTCCCCAGTCCCAACCACCTTGGCTGGCACCGTTCTTTGCCATTGAGAAACCGGCATTCACACCCATTTCCACCTCAAAGATCTTGTTCAGTTCCGTTATTCCACGGAAAGCAATGTTATGGCGGTTAAAGTCGTTATTCTTGAAGACACCCTTGTTGGTGGTATAACCGTAAGACAGACGGAATGTGGATTTTTCACCGCCTCCGCTTACTGCCACGTTGGTAGTGCTGTTTACTCCGGTCTGATAAAAATCCTTCCAGTTATTCGGATGGGCCACAAACGGGGTAGACTGGCCGTTAGGCATATATTGGTTGACCATCTGGCCTTCCATTCTCGGACCGAAGCTATTCACTGTTCTTTGCAAGGAGCCATCCGCCAAAAAGCCTCCTTCATAACCGTTAGTAACAGCACCGGCACCGAACACGTTCTGCAATTTCACCGGTCCGGCATAGACATCGGTAGCCTCTACCGTCTGGTTAACTTCCACGCCGATACCTTGCTTGGTTCCCTTACCGCTCTTGGTCTTGATTACGATGGCACCGTTGGCACCACGAGAACCAAACAGGGCTGTTGCGGCAGCACCCTTAAGAACCGTCACACTTTCATAGTCGGCCGGGTTCAGGTTCTTCAACTGGGATCCCCAGTCCGTACCACTCAAGTTACCTGTCAAGGCTTCCTGGATAACCATACCATCGATTACCCAAATCGGGGAGTTGTTCTTGTCCACAGATTTTGCACCACGGATGGTAATGGATGAAGATGAAGTAACACCTGATGCTCCACCGGTATTGATCTGCACACCGGCAACCTTACCTTGGAGGGCATTAACCGGGTTCACGGCATTGGCACGTTCTATTTCGGTTGTCGAAACTCGGGTCGTGGCATAACCTACAGACTTAGCCTGCTTGGGAAGTCCCAATGCGGTCACCACTACTTCACCCAAGACCTGTGTGTCATCCTTCAATACGACCTTCAGAGGCTTTCCATCGTAAACCACTTCCGTTGTTTTGTAGCCCACGAAAGAAATCTGAATGACGTCACCATTCTTTACATTTGACAGAGTAAAATCTCCGTCAATGCCTGTAATCGTACCGTTGGTAGTACCTTTCA
>JAUNIV010000199.1 GCA_030523385.1 Bacteroidales bacterium
GATTCTCTCTTTTTATCTGTTCTAAATATCGCATTTCTTATCAAAAAGGGGTGGAAGAGTAATCTTATTCCCTAATAAATCCGTATCTTTGAGCAATTTTCACGAGTTTCAAACCAATTATTAACTAACAGAACAATGAGAAAAAATCTTTTAAGTTATTTGTTTGTTGCGCTTTGCTCGATACCTTTATTTACATCTTGTAGCAATGATGATGACGATGATAACTTTGTTATATGTCCGATAGGAGCTACGGAATATACCTCTGCCAGCGGACTTAACTTGACTTATGAAGGCGAACCGATGTTGGGTAAGCTGGTGCGTTTCTTGCCGGATGCCTTTGATGGAACGAAAGCACAGCTGACCTTAGAAGGCGAACCGCTTGATTGGAGCAGCCTTTTAAGCCGTGCGGATGCTTCTGTCAGCACAATGGCATCTCCGGGTGTATTCCCCGGAAGCACTTCTGTTACTATTGATGTCGACTTGACCATCAATGGTGACCAATGTTCTTTCTCCGGTGTATCGGAAACAGACTATTGCACATTCAAGTATGAAGGAAAGGTTTCGGCCGGAAGCATGGATTTGTCATTGAGCGATGTGATGCTGAAGAATGATGCTTTGGCTGCTACCAGATGGAACTTGCTACCATACGATGAACTGGATGCAAACAATGGCCCCGTTCATATCGTTTGGACATCAGAGAAGGGAGTGGAAATCTTTTCCGGCTTTGAGTTGCCTATCGAATCAGTTCTTAAATTGGCATTGTCCATGCCGTTGATTGGTGAAGGCGATGATGCTAAGGCGGCTGCCCAAATGCTGAATGCCGTATTGCAGAATGTTACTTTCCGGCCCAATGGAAACATTGTAGCTACTTATATGGATGTGGCCAACGGCTCTACTTCTTGGGAAAGATCACCGTCCAACTTGGCTCAATATGTGGTAGAAGCCGATGGACAAATGCGCGTGTTCCTTAATCCGCAGGCCATCATGGCGGCAACATCCCGTGCTGCCCGTGCAGCCAGAGAAAATAATGTCGGTGGTGACATGAGTGCCGTATTGGTGCAGGCCATACAGGCTATTTCGCGAATGGTATCCGAAGGTGTGCCTTTGTCATATACCCGTGATGCGGATAATATGACTGTTTTCTTGGATGAAGAGGTATTGCTTCCTCTGCTGAAGGGCATAGTGGTTCCTTTGTTGCAGAATGAAGATTTTATGAATCTGATAATAGAAGCCATCGCTTCAGACCCCAGTTTCGGAAGCATGTCGGGTATGGTTGTCGGTGCGTTGCAGTCGTTACCCGAGGTGATTAATACGACAACAGAATTGGAGATAGGTCTGAATCTGGTTAAAGCTCAAGCTGATTTGATGCATAACTAAAATATGAAGAAAATGAAAAAGAGTATTTTTTATTATTTGTTTGCCGTAGTGTGCACAGTGTGCCTCTTTACGGCTTGTAGTGATGACGATATAGCTATTGATGATATCGTCGGACAGTATCCGGGTACATTGGATGTGTCAATGGCTGGACAATCTGTAGCCAAAGACCTGCCTACTACTATTGCGGTAACGAGTTTGAGCGATAGCCAGGTGAAAGTATCATTGATGGGATTTACCATTCCGGGCGTATTGCCTGTGCCTGTAAATATCGAAGTGACATGCAATGTGACTCTTAAGGACGGCGAGTTGCGTCTGTCAGGTAATGATACTATCAGTATCCCCTCATTCGGTGATATTCCTGTCAGTGTAACGGGTGAAGCTGATGGCAATGAATTGGATTTGGATATTCTGGTAACTTCTTTGACTGTTTCGGTTGATTTTGAAGGATATAAGAAATAAGGTATAATACCAATAAAAAAGAGTGTGCGGTTTGTCCGTACACTCTTTTTTATGTCTATGAGGAAAGCGATGAATTCCTTTCTTTAAAACGCATACCCGAATCCCACATTCAGGAAGATGGGATACATGGCAAATGTGATGGTATTGAAGTCTTTCACAAAGATGTCATTCAATCCCCAGTTCAAGTCGGCATAAATCTTCAGGTGCTTGAATGCCTTCCAGTCCATTCCTACTTGCACACCCCACTGAAATTTGCGAAGCTCGTTCGAGAAGTCGTAGGTAGCAATAGCACCGTTATTGAAGTTCACCCGGTCGCCCGTAGGATTGTCTTTGCGCAGATAACCGTCATACACTTGTCCGCTGAATTCTCCGTCCATCAGATAGGAAAAGTAAGGACCTGCCTTGACATTGATGCGCTGGCTGGCACGGTAGGCAGCCAGGATGGGGATAGTGAGGTAAGAGTTCTGTACCTTGGTCTGTACACCTCCCGTCCAGTTTCCTTTCAGTCGGTTGCCGTCTTCGCCAATGATTTCCATGCTGTAGTTCTTGGTCGTGGCACGCGTGCGCATACCCTTGTTTTCCAGGCGCAGGCCGGTGATGATTCCCCATTCTTTTCGTTCGCCCAACCATTTCGTCATGTTTCCTTCAATGGTGACAGACAGCGTGGGGTTGTAATGGTCTATGCTCCGTATCTCTGCCGGAAGGGGCAGGGGAGAAGTGCCGCCTATGTTGAATCCGGCTTTTATTTCATATTCCCAACCGTGCAGGGCGGCATTGATGAGCGTGCGGTTCCGGTTCTCTTGTGCATGGGCTTCCATTCCGGCCAGCAGGGCAAGGAATGAAATCAGTAGATATGAGGTTATTCTTTTCATGATCAGTTAGTTTTCAGTTTATTCATATTTCAACTCCACTTCGTCTATCAGCAGCGTACTGTCCGGTGCTCCTAAGAACAGGTCGCCATCTTCGCTGGACGCAAAGACAATGCCTATGCAGTATTGACCGTTGCGCAATTTCGTTTCGTCCACTTCCTTG
This sequence comes from Bacteroidales bacterium, assembly GCA_030523385.1. GTDB lineage: Bacteria > Bacteroidota > Bacteroidia > Bacteroidales > Bacteroidaceae > Phocaeicola. The sequence continues at coordinate 2,869 of JAUNIV010000199.1, forward strand.
CCGTAGCGGGCATAGTCGAAAGGAATCTCAAAGCGTGTCCATTCGTTGGTTTCGTGTGCATCGGTCATCAAGGCCAATGCCACCATGTTGTCATGCTGGAAATTATTGGTTTTCAAGTAACCGTCCATGTATTGCACCTGGTCTGTCTTTTCAAAGAAGATGGCATAAATGCTGAAGTTATCCTTCCGGTCGGTGTATGTTCCGTTTTCATAGAACTTCGGGCCTGCCTGATATTTGTAATAGCCTGTCAGCATCGTAGGCTTATGGTAGAAAGCCGTGCCAAACTTGGTGGCGGCCAATGCATCGCCCAAAGCATTGATCAGTTCAAAGCGGCCGATGAAGAGGTTGCCCGAGGCAATGGGCTTGTTCACTTGCTGTCCCAAACTTCCCGTTTCGCGCGTAATGAGCTGAAGGCAATTACCCACCATACCGTTGGTGTTGAGGAAGGTGGGATAATCTTCGGGGACATTGCCTCCACCCGTAAGGGCGAATCCTTGGTTGCCGCTATCCCATGTCAGGGTCGTATGGTCGGCTGCCTGTTCATAGAAGATGTGGTAATTCCCGCTTTGGGTCACTGTCTCAAAATGATAGACGGTGGGGATGTCTTGGCTCTCCGGATGCCGGATGGATACGGAGTAAGTGCGGTGCCATTGCTTGTCTTCCGAAGTGACCGTGTAGCGCACGGCATTGGTAAAGTCGTGCGTACTCCCGCTTTCCGGCTCGATGGTGGCGCCGGGTGTCAGCTCAAATTGGGGTGACAATGCAGTGAGGTCTGTGCCCGCTTGCACCTCTATGGTCAGTGGATAGGCATTCAGGCTTTCGTCAAACGGACGTGTGTAGTCTATCTCCGTGCTGGTCATGATTCCATCGGGCAATGTACATTTCAAAATGTCAGCTTCTGCATTGGGGGCTTCGTCCTTGATGCAGGAGATGAAAGTCAGTGTCCCTGCCAGCAGGCAGGCTATGAGATATTTCAGTTTCATGGAAATGATATTTTTATGTTTTTCTCCTTGTGATATTACTGTGCGGACAAAGATACGTTTTTTCTTGATAGCAACCTCTTTTCCATCCATAAAGAATACAAAAAGAAAATGCGGAAAGCCGATTGGACTTCCCGCATTTATCACAGACTAATTATTATGAGTATAAGTATAAAGAACTCTTTCTGTTTCTTAGAATACTCCCTGAGCCATCATCGCCTTGGCTACTTTCATGAAGCCTGCCACGTTGGCGCCCTTCACGTAGTTCACGTAACCGTCAGGCTCTGTACCGTATTTCACGCAGTTCTCATGGATGTTTTCCATGATGGCGTGCAGGCGGTTGTCCACTTCTTCGGCTGTCCATGACAAGCGTTCGGAGTTCTGGCTCATTTCCAGTCCCGATACAGATACACCGCCGGCATTGGCTGCCTTACCCGGAGCATAAAGTATCTTGGCTTCCTGGAATACACGGATAGCTTCCGGTGTAGAAGGCATGTTGGCACCCTCGCTCACGGCTATCACACCGTTGGCTACCAGCTGACGGGCATGGTCGCCGTTCAGTTCGTTCTGAGTGGCAGACGGCAATGCGATGTCGGCCTTTTCGCCCCATGGCTTTTCGCCCGGAACATATTTCACACCATATTTTTCTGCATATTCACGAATGCGGCCGCGGTAGAGGTTCTTCAGCTCCATGATGTAGTCCAGCTTTTCGCGGTCTATACCGTCCGGGTCGTAGATGTAACCGTCGGAGTCAGACATGGTCAGCACTTTACCTCCCAGTTGCAACACCTTTTCAGCTGTATATTGAGCCACGTTTCCTGAACCCGAAATCAATACGGTCTTGCCTTGCAGGTCCATACCTTTGGTCTTCAGCATTTCCATCAGGAAGTAAACATTACCGTAACCGGTAGCTTCGGGGCGAATCAGCGAACCGCCGAATTCCAGTCCTTTACCCGTAAGTACGCCGCTGAATTCGCGTGTATATTTCTTGTAAGCACCAAACATGTAGCCCACTTCGCGTCCGCCTACACCTATGTCACCTGCCGGTACGTCAGTGTCCGGACCAATGTGACGCCACAGTTCCAGCATGAATGCCTGGCAGAAACGCATCACTTCGGCATTCGACTTGCCGCGCGGAGAGAAGTCCGAACCTCCCTTGCCGCCACCCATCGGGAGCGTAGTCAGTGAATTCTTGAAAGTCTGCTCAAAGGCAAGGAACTTCAAGATACTCAAGTTTACGGAAGCATGGAAACGGATACCGCCTTTATACGGGCCGATGACGTTGTTATGCTGTACGCGATAACCCATGTTGGTCTGGATATTGCCTTTATCATCCATCCATGTCACACGGAACTGATATACGCGATCGGGAATGCACAGACGTTCAATCAAGTTTACCTTATCAAATTCGGGGTGCTTGTTGTACTCTTCTTCAATGGTGCCGAGAACTTCGCTC
>JAUNIV010000200.1 GCA_030523385.1 Bacteroidales bacterium
GAAGAAGCCAACAGGCTTCGGAACGGCTATATTGGTCCCGAACACTTGTTGTTGGGACTGATACGTGAAGGTGAAGGAAAGGCTATTGAGGTATTATTTAATTTGCAGATTAGTTTAGAGGATATCAAGCGTCAGTTGGAAAATATTTTAAGGAACGATTCACTGAAAGAAGCCACTTACGATGAAAATATAAACTTTAACGAAGAAGCATCCAAAGTGCTGAAACTGTGCATATTGGAAGCCAAATTGCAGAAAAGCAAAATGGCCGATTCGGAGCATATCCTGCTGGCCATCATGCGGACGAAGAACAATGCCGCTTATCGCATTTTGGAGAACAACGATATAACATACGAGAAGATACTCGAACAACTTACTTTGCAGCCCGACACCCATGCCGGACTCGGATTCAGCGAAGATGAGGACGAAGAAGATGAATCACGTCCGCATCGTCCGCAGAATGACAATCCGGGCGTAAAGCAAGCGCGACAGGCTCCCAACAAGCCTGCCAACGACACGCCTGTGCTCGACAATTTCGGCACAGACATCACCAAAGCTGCCGAAGAAGGCAAGCTGGACCCGGTGGTAGGACGTGTGAAGGAGATAGAACGATTGGCACAGATATTGAGCAGAAGAAAGAAAAACAATCCGATACTGATAGGCGAACCGGGAGTGGGCAAATCGGCCATCGTGGAAGGATTGGCTCTTCGCATCACTGAGAAGAAAGTGTCGCGCATCTTGTTCGACAAGCGTGTCATTTCGCTCGATATGGCAGCCGTAGTGGCAGGCACCAAGTATCGCGGACAGTTTGAAGAGCGCATCCGCTCCATACTCAATGAACTCAAGCGGAACCCGAATGTCATTTTGTTCATCGACGAGATACACACCATCGTGGGAGCCGGATCGGCTGGCGGTTCCATGGATGCCGCCAACATGCTGAAGCCTGCTTTGGCCCGAGGCGAAATACAATGCATCGGTGCGACTACGCTCGACGAATACAGGCAGAACATAGAAAAAGATGGTGCCCTTGAACGCCGTTTCCAGAAGGTGATAGTAGAACCTACCACGCCGGAAGAAACGCTTCAGATTCTGAAGAACATAAAGGGAAAGTACGAAGAGCATCACAACGTGAACTACACGGATGCCGCCCTGGAGGCCTGTGTGAACCTGACGGACCGCTACATCACCGACCGCAACTTCCCCGACAAGGCCATAGATGCACTCGATGAAGCCGGTTCGCGTGTACACCTTACTAATATAACGGTGCCGAAAGAGATAGAAGAGCAAGAAAAGCGGATAGACGAGATGAAGGCGCTTAAAAATGATGCCGTCCGGTTGCAGAACTTTGAGCTGGCTGCCAGTTACAGAGACCAGGAAAAGGTATATACCGACCAACTGGAGTCTTTGAAGGAAGAATGGGAAAACAGCTTGAAGGACAATCGCCAGACGGTAGATGATGACCAGATAGCCGAAGTGGTGTCCATGATGTCCGGCGTGCCCGTGCAGAAGATGGCGCAGGCAGAAGGTGCCAAACTGTTGGGCATGAAGGATGACCTGATGGCCAAAGTTGTGGGACAAGACAAGGCCATCGAGACGTTGGTGAAAGCCATCCGCCGCAGCCGCGTAGGACTGAAAGACCCTAACAAGCCCATAGGTACTTTCATGTTCTTAGGTCCTACGGGAGTTGGTAAGACGCACTTAGCCAAAGAATTGGCAAAGCTCATGTTCGGATCTACCGATGCCTTGATACGTATCGACATGAGCGAATACATGGAGAAGTTCACCGTCTCCCGGCTCGTAGGAGCGCCTCCCGGATACGTGGGTTACGAAGAAGGCGGACAGCTCACGGAGAAAGTGCGTCGCAAGCCCTACTCTATCATCCTGCTGGACGAAATAGAGAAGGCTCACTCCGATGTATTCAATATCCTGTTGCAGGTGATGGACGAAGGCCGGCTGACTGACAGTTATGGCAGGACGGTGGATTTCAAGAACACCATTGTCATAATGACATCCAACATCGGTACGCGCCAGTTGAAGGAATTTGGAAAAGGCATAGGCTTTGCCGCCCAGATTCGCACGGACGACAAGGAATATTCCCGCGGAGTAATCACCAAGGCACTGAACAAGCACTTTGCTCCCGAGTTCATCAACCGTCTGGACGAAATCATTACCTTCGACCAGCTCAGCATCGAGACACTGACACGAATTATCGACATCGAGCTGAAGGGACTTTACGAACGAATGGAAAGCATTGGCTATAAGATGATAATATCGGATGAAGCCAAACGCTTCGTAGCTTCCAAAGGATATGATGTGCAGTTTGGTGCCCGTCCTTTGAAGCGTGCCATTCAGAATTATCTGGAAGACGGACTGTCGGAACTGATATTGGGCGCCGGACAGGCCGACAAGAACATCATCCGGATAGATTATGACAAGGAGAAAGACAATATTTCCATGTGTATGGAGTAAATAAGTTGCTCCAAGCAGGAAATTAAATAAGACAAAATGTCAGATACGCAGGTATCTGGCATTTTTTTTGCCCGATGCTTTGACGAAATGAATAATATAAGTATAAATCATAACTTTAAAACCATAATATAGTATGCAAAAAGGAAACATTGGGGTAACTACCGAAAACATTTTCCCCATTATTAAAAAGTTCTTGTATAGTGACCATGAAATCTTCTTGCGCGAGTTGGTTTCCAATGCCGTAGATGCTACTCAGAAACTGAAGACCCTTGCATCTAAAGGTGATTTCAAAGGAGAAATGGGCGACCTTACCGTCAGAGTGAGTTTGGGCAAAGATACCATTACTATCTCCGACCGCGGTATCGGACTGACAGCCGAAGAAATAGACAAATACATCAACCAGATAGCCTTCTCCGGCGCCAACGATTTCCTGGAGAAGTATAAAGAAGATGCCAATGCCATTATCGGTCATTTTGGTTTGGGATTCTATTCTGCTTTCATGGTGGCAAAGAAAGTGGAGATTGTCACCAAGTCTTATCAGGAAGGCGCACAGGCAGTGAAATGGTCGTGCGACGGAAGTCCTGAGTTCACTATCGAAGATGCCAAGCGCGAAGACCGCGGTACAGACATCATCTTGTATATAGACGATGATTGCAAGGAATTCCTGGAAGAATCACGCCTTTCTTCTCTGCTCACCAAGTACTGCCGCTTCCTGCCTATCCCCGTTGCTTTTGGCAAGAAGAAAGAATGGAAAGACGGCAAGCAGGTGGAAACCGAAGAAGACAATGTAATCAACGAAACCAGCCCTATGTGGATCCGCAAGCCCACCGAGCTGAAGGACGAGGACTACAAGAAGTTCTACCGCGACCTTTACCCCATGGCCGACGAGCCGTTGTTCTGGATACACCTGAACGTGGACTATCCGTTTAACCTGACCGGTATCCTCTACTTCCCGAAGGTAAAGAGCAACATCGAATTGCAGAAGAACAAGATACAGCTTTACTGCAACCAGGTGTATGTGACGGATTCTGTAGAAGGCATCGTGCCCGACTTCCTGACTTTGCTGCACGGCGTCATCGACTCTCCGGATATTCCGCTGAATGTTTCACGTTCCTACCTGCAGAGTGATTCTAACGTAAAGAAGATCTCTACTTATATATCCAAGAAAGTGTCCGACCGCTTGCAGGCCATCTTTAAGAACAACCGCAAGGAGTTCGAAGAAAAGTGGGACGACCTGAAGATATTCATCAACTACGGAATGCTTACGCAAGAAGACTTCTACGAAAAGGCCAATAAATTCGCCTTGCTGAAGGACACGGACGCCAAGCATTATACCTACGAGGAATATCGTACGCTGATCAAAGACAACCAGACAGACAAGGACGGCAACCTGATTTACCTCTATGCCACCAATGCCGACGAGCAATACAGCTACATCGACGCTGCCAAAGGCAAGGGCTACAATGTATTGCTGATGGACGGCCAGTTGGACATTGCCATGGTGAGCATGCTGGAACAGAAGTTGGAGAAATGCCGCTTCACCCGTGTGGACAGCGATGTCATCGACCGCTTGATAGCCAAGGAAGATGCCAAAGCCACTTCACTGGAAGCCGGACAAAGCGATATGCTTTCTTCCGTATTCCGCAGCCAGTTGCCGCAGTTGAAGAAGGTAGAGTTCAGCGTAGAAGCACAATCGTTGGGCGAAACCGGTGCTCCTGTCATGATTACGCAGAGCGAATACATGCGACGCATGAAGGAAATGGCCAACATACAGGCAGGCATGAGCTTCTATGGCGAAATGCCGGACATGTTCACCGTGGTGCTGAATGCCGACCATAAGCTGATTAAGCAAGTGCTGAATGATGCCGATGCTTCCTGTAAGTCCGAACTCGAACCCATCGAAGCCGAAATTGCTACCTTAAACAAGCGTCATGCAGATTTGGAAAAGGCACAAGAAGGCAAGAAGTCTGACGAAATACCTCAGGCAGAAAAGGATGAGTTGAGCGAAGTAGATAAGAAGCTGTCTGACGAAAAGTCGAAGAAGGAAGCCGTGTTGGGTCAGTATGCCGGTAAGAACAAGGTGGTACGCCAGCTGATAGACCTCGCCTTGTTGCAGAACAATATGCTGAAAGGCGAAGCGCTGACCAACTTTGTGAAGAGAAGCATTGAACTGATTTGATTTTCCTTTCCGGGAAAGATATAATCCGGGTCGCAGGGAGTTACGCATACCTCCCTGCGGCTTTTTTATTTCTTTATTTCATGTTTCTATGAAAAAAGTTTGCCCCAACCCCTTGCAAATTCAAAAAAAGTACGTATCTTTGCACCCGTTAAAACGAAATGCCCATTGAAACAATGGCCGCGTAGCTCAACTGAATAGAGCATTTGACTACGGATCAAAAGGTTACAGGTTTGAATCCTGTCGCGGTCACGAAAACGGTAAAGACATTTCTATTTAACTGGCCTCTTAGCTCAACTGAATAGAGCATTTGACTACGGATCAAAAGGTTATAGGTTTGAATCCTATAGAGGTCACTAAATCGGAGGCCGCGTAGCTCAACTGAATAGAGCATTTGACTACGGATCAAAAGGTTACAGGTTTGAATCCTGTGCGAGTCACCTTCATTAAAAGCGAAGGCAAGCAAGGGTAGGTAGGTAAGTGGTTAAAACGGGCAGACTGTAAATCTGTTGCCTTACGGCTTCGGCGGTTCGAATCCGTCCCTGCCCACTGCTACAAAAGCTGATGCGCTAAGTGGAGGGTGGGGAATATAATAAGTTGCGGAAGTAGCTCAGTTGATAGAGCACTAGCCTTCCAAGCTGGGGGTCGCGGGTTTGAGCCC
>JAUNIV010000201.1 GCA_030523385.1 Bacteroidales bacterium
ACATTTGTTTATTTTTAATATTGGAATCAGAGAGCCAACTACTGATTCGCATAATGTATATAAATTCACTAATACATTCTGTTTCGTCAAGAGCGTTCGCCCCGAAACAGGCTGCAAAGATAATAATTTCTATTGCCTTTCATGCTTTTTTCAAAAAAAATATTTAGGAACATCAAAACTTTTAGGTTTTGAAGCTGTTATAAACAAAGAAGTATTACTTTTGCGCTCTGTTAACAAGGAGCTGAACTACTCAGATAAAGTATGACCACAAAAAAGAAAATAGTATTTGTTGTAAATCCGATTTCGGGGACACACGGTAAAAGGGCCATATTGAAATGGATTGATGAACGTATAGACCGTACGATTTATGATTATACGGTTGTAAAGACACAATATGCCGGGCATGCGGTGCAGATTGCAGCGGAAGCTGCCGCACAGCAGACGGACATAGTGGTAGCAATAGGCGGAGACGGAACCATTAACGAAATAGGACGTTCGCTGGTACACACGGACACGGCATTGGGAATCATTCCTTGCGGTTCGGGCAACGGGCTGGCTCGCCATTTACGCATACCTTTAGACCCCAAAGCAGCCATCGACATCATAAACGAAGGAAAGATGGCTTGCATAGACTATGGGAAAATCAACAACATTCCTTTCTTTTGTACTTGCGGAGTGGGATTCGATGCTTTTGTAAGCCTGAAGTTTGCCGACTCGGGCAAACGAGGATTATTGACCTATTTAGAGAACACATTGCACGAAAGTTTGAGCTACAAGCCCGAAACTTACGAAATAGAGAACGAGGAAGGAACGGTGAAATACAAGGCATTCCTCATAGCTTGCGCCAATGCCTCGCAATATGGCAACAACGCTTACATTGCTCCACAAGCATCGCTGACGGACGGACTGATGGACGTAACCATACTGGAACCGTTTACGGTACTGGACGTGCCTTCACTGTCATTCCAGCTGTTCAACAGAACCATCGACCAGAACAGCCGTATCAAGACATTTCGCTCTAAAAAGATAAAGATACATCGCTCAAAGGAAGGCGTACTGCACTTTGACGGCGATCCGCTCATGGCAGGCAAAGACATCGAAGTGGAACTGATACCGAAGGGACTGAACATCATTATCCCTGATAAAAAAAAAGAAAGTGAGCCTTTCAGTCTCTTACAGCAGATGGCAGAATACCTTAGCGGACTGAGGCCCAAAAGAGAAGCCTTCACGATGCGCAACAAGCATTTGTTTGAGCTAAATAAAAACCTGTTGCGCCGCTTGTCAAAGAAATGAGGACTCACATTTTTAGATAGAAATCACGGGTCAGTGCCGTATATTCCGCACTATACACATGTCGCGAGAGTTCTATCACCAGATGATTCTCAGTGCAATTCTTTTCTGCCGGCCGGTTAAAAGCAAGCAGCACCCGTTTGGGAGAGGCATCCGGCTTGGTATGCACCCATGTACGCCTTGACAAATGCAATCCGTGATGTGAAGCAGACCTAAGGAAATCTTCCATCCCGTCTGTAGGAATAATGACAGAGAACGTGCCTTGCGGAGAAAGCAGACGGGACACTGAGGCCGTCAAGCCCTCAAAGTCCAGACAATCCGTATGGCGGGCCGCGTTTCGCTGGCCGTCCGGACATTTCAGCGCATTGACGAAATAAGGCGGATTGGAAACTATCACATCGAAAGATGCAGAGGGATGGTAAGTACACACATCTTGCAAAACCACCTCCACCCTATCCTTCCATGGTGAATCTGCGATGTTCTCCCGGGCTTGCTCCACAGCCTCCCGGTCTATGTCGATGCCTACAATCCGGGCATCGGGGTTTCGTTGTGCCATCATCAGGGCAATCAGTCCCGTACCGGTACCTATATCTAAGATATGACGGGCGGCAGACACATCTGCCCATGCCCCCAATAACACCCCGTCCGTCCCTACTTTCATGGCGCAACGGTCGTGATGAATGGTGAATTGTTTAAACGAGAAATAAGGATTCGGCATACTTTCATTCATTAAAAATGGCAACAAAAGTAGGAAAATCTTTCAAATAGCTTTCATTATTAGGAAATATTTGGTTTTTAAAACTCATTTAATCCACATGAATTTTCCTTATTCAACAAGGAATGTGTAACTTTGCACTCGTTTTGGGCAACAGACCCTATTTAACACAATAGTAAGAGCTATGATTAAGAGGAACAAGAACGAAGAGGATATTTTGATAAGCACTGAGAACAACGAAATCTCCATGTTAGCCGAAATCCAGGCAGAAGAAGACGATATTTCCGCCATGGAATTTGACAAAGAAATGCCGGTCATGACATTGCGTAACATGGTGATGTTTCCATCCGTCATAATGCCTATAACCATCGGGCGCCCCAGCACATTGAAATTAGTGAACGCGGCATACAAGAGAAGGCGTCCGGTCGCTGTTGTCTGCCAGATTCAGGGAGACATGGACGATCCGGGCTATAACAACCTGTATCATACGGGAGTTGTCGGTAAAGTGCTCCGCATATTCGAACTGCCCGGTGGAAACACCACGGTCATCATGCAGTCCAACGGTCCCAAAATACACTTGGACAGCATCACCAAAGTTTCCCCTTATCTGAAAGGTATGGTTACTCCTATATCAGAAAAGGAAAACCAGGAGAACACGGATGAATTCAAGGCACTGGTAGAGACTTGCAAGGACTTAACGGCCAAATATATCGAAACATCGGAAAGGATGAGTCCCGACACGATTTTTGCCATCAAGAACCTGGATAATGTAGGAATATTGGTGAACTTCATCTGCTCTAATTTCCCCTTTCCGGTGGAAGAAAAAATACAACTGCTGGAAGCCAACGACCTGCAAAGCCGATTATACCTATTAGTAAAGATACTGAACCGCGAAGTGCAACTGGCCAACATCAAGCAGACCATACAGATGCGCACACGCGAAGACATAGACCGCCAGCAACGTGAATATTTCCTGCAACAGCAAATAAAGAACATTCAGGATGAGCTGGGCAACGGACAGGAAGACGAAATAGACGCCCTGCGCAAGAAGGCCATGTATAAGAATTGGAGCGCAGACATGAGGAAACTGTTTGAAAAGGAAGTCACCAAACTGGAAAGAACCAACTCACAGTCGCCCGACTTCAATGTGCAGCTCACTTATCTGCAAACCTTGCTGGCATTGCCGTGGGAACAATACACCACAGATAATCTGAACATAAAGAATGCGGAAAAGACACTGAATAAAGATCACTACGGATTGGAGAAAGTGAAGGAACGCATTTTGGAACATCTGGCTGTGCTGAAGCTGAAAGGAGACATGAAGTCGCCCATCATCTGCCTTTACGGTCCTCCGGGAGTGGGAAAGACATCTTTGGGACGCTCTATCGCCACTGCCTTGAAGCGGAAATACGTGCGCATGTCATTGGGAGGCGTACACGATGAAGCCGAAATACGCGGACACCGCAAGACATACATAGGTGCCATGCCGGGACGAATCATCAAGAGCCTGATAAAGGCCGGCTATTCCAATCCGGTCATCATATTGGACGAGATAGACAAGTTGGGCAATGACCACAGAGGCGACCCGGGCTCGGCCATGCTGGAGGTACTGGACCCCGAACAGAACAATACATTCCACGATAATTACTTGGATGTGGATTACGACTTGTCTAAAGTGATGTTCATTGCCACGGCCAATAGTCTGAATACTATTCCTTCTGCATTGCTGGATCGTATGGAACTGATTGAAGTAAGCGGTTATATCACGGAAGAGAAAGTAGAAATAGCCCGTCGGCACCTTATACCTAAGGAACTGGCAGCAAACGGCATCAAGAAGGAATACGTAAAGTTCAGCAAGCAAGCGCTGGAGTATATCATAGAGAACTATACCCGCGAAAGCGGCGTGCGCGAGCTGGAAAAGAAAATCAATAAAGTATTGCGCAAAATAGCCTTGGAGTTTGCCAAAGACGGCTACGAACTCATGCACGAGATAAAACCCGAAGATGTGCGCAACTACTTGGGTGCGCCCGAATACAGCCGCGACAAGTATCAGGGGAATGAGTATGCAGGCGTAGTCACCGGATTGGCATGGACTGCCGTAGGAGGTGAGATACTGTTTGTAGAAACCAGCCTGAGCAAAGGCAAGGGTGGCAAACTCACTTTGACCGGAAACTTGGGAGACGTCATGAAGGAATCGGCCATGCTGGCATTGGAATACCTCAAAGCACACACCCAACTGCTGAACCTGAAAGAAGACATCTTCGAGAACTGGAACATCCATATCCATGTGCCCGAAGGAGCCATCCCCAAAGACGGTCCTTCTGCCGGTATCACGATGGTGACCTCATTGGCATCGGCACTCACACAACGCAAGGTACGTGCCAACTTAGCCATGACCGGAGAAATCACCCTGCGTGGAAAGGTATTGCCCGTGGGAGGTATCAAAGAAAAGATATTGGCTGCCAAACGTGCGGGAATCAAAGACATCATCCTGTGTGAGGAAAACCGGAAAAACATCGAAGAGATTCAACCAATGTATCTGACCGGACTGACATTCCACTATGTGTCAGACATCAAGGAAGTGCTTGCACTGGCACTGACGGACGAAAAAGTGAACGGTGCCATCGACTTTAACCTAAGCAACCGGACAACCGAAGAAAAGAAATAAAGAATATGACGTTTGAGTTACAACATACAGACCCGAAATCGAATGCCCGTGCCGGACTGATTACTACTGACCACGGGCAGATAGAAACCCCTATCTTCATGCCTGTAGGCACACTGGGGACAGTGAAAGGTGTACACCTGCACGAACTGAAAGAAGACATCAAGGCACAGATTATTCTGGGTAATACCTATCACCTGTACCTGCGTCCCGGGCTGGACATCATCGAACGGGCAGGCGGACTGCATAAGTTTAATGGCTTCGACCGACCGATGCTGACAGACAGCGGAGGATTTCAGGTATTCTCTCTTTCGGGCATCCGCAAGATGCGCGAAGAAGGCGTAGAGTTTCGTTCGCACATAGATGGTTCCAAACATCTGTTCACACCGGAAAGGGTCATGGAGATAGAACGTACCATCGGAGCCGACATTATGATGGCCTTTGATGAATGTACTCCCGGCACTGCCGATTACGAATATGCAAAAAAATCCATGCAGCTCACCCACCGCTGGCTGGACCGCTGCATCAAGCATTTCAATGAGACGGAACCCAAATACGGTTATAACCAATCGCTGTTCCCCATTGTGCAAGGATGTGTTTATCCCGACCTGCGCCGGCAATC
>JAUNIV010000202.1 GCA_030523385.1 Bacteroidales bacterium
ATTGTGGCTCTACATTAGCATTCATCGGGTCTAATATAAAATCTATTCCTTCCCTTCTCGCAAGTTTGGCAGCTGGAACAAAGTCTGAGTCACCAGAAAACAAAACGATCGTATCAACAAACTTCTTCAAAGCCAATGAAGCTATATCAATACCTATCTTCATATCAATTCCCTTTTGCCTTATCTCCAAATATACATCATTCTCTTTCAAATCAGAGATGCTCATCTTTCCCGACAATAACTCCTTTACTCTTTTCGGATAAATGTGCCAATTATTGTTGTCTTTCAACTCTCCAATACGCAAAGCTACTTTTCTCTTCTTTTTCAATGCCTCTAATAGCTCTTCTCTAAACTTGTATTCAGGTGATTTACTAAAATCAATCGGTTTATGTGTTATTGGATTCTGCATTTTCTTCGATAAAGGATGACAATCATAATAGAAAATCCGATAAAGAGTATTCGTACTTCCCACGTGTTTATGAGCCATAGTGTATAAATGTTCAGCAACTTCTTCTCCACTCATTTTCCCATCCTTATTATATAAAGCATTGAATCTTTTCACAAAAAAGCCACCATCTATTAATATGGCAATCTTTACAGGGGGTAGAATTGAATCTTTCATAAAACGCTCTAAATATAAAAAGCTCGTGGGTTGGCGTGTCCATTATCAAGAATTAGCGGCATTACGGGCAGCTATCGAACACGCTTCGCCATGAGCATAATCGTATTGCAAAGGTATGACTTTTATTTTAAAAGGCAAACTTAATCATGTATTTTTTCACCTTTTTAGCATGGTTTTCATTAAAACAATTATTGCTTATCACTTTCCAAAAAGGCTTCACTTTGACCATGCCTGTGCAACACTACACATTTTATTCCCAATCTCGGACTTCAATACTTTCTCAGCAACCAGCTTGGAGAAGCGCAGACAATCATGCGTATCCGTTCCCCACAAGTCTGTCATTCCTTCTTTCAGCAGCCATTCCGCTTTCTTCCTGACTCCCTCGCCATAAGCACCCGCCAGCGAAGACAGATTAGACTGGAAGCAGACCCCGACAGACTTTATCCGGCGATAATCTTCCTCATCCATATATACATACCGCTCCGGATGTGCCAATACCGGGATGTAACCTTTCGAACGGATGCGCGACAACATGCCATCCAAATCCATCGGAGGGTTGAAATAGGAAGTCTCAACCAGAAGATGCTTTCCGTCTTCCCCCAACGGCAACAAATCATCCTGCATGAGCCGTTCCTCAAAAAGATTGTCGAGCATGTTCTCGGCTGCCAGATGAAGTTTCACATTGCCCCGATAGGCTTCCTGCAACTCGCCAAACCGTTCGCGCAGATCGGCAGTGGTATTGGGGATATCCTCCATGATGTGCGGAGTGAGCCACACCTTCCGAATGCCCAACTCTTCATAAAGAACAAGAAGCTTCAAAGATTCGTCCATGGTCTGCACACCATCGTCCACACCGGGCAGCAGGTGACAATGCCAATCGGTGAAACCTTGAAAAACTCCGCTATCTGCAAGACTGATGCGTTTTTTTATGAAAAACATAAAGTTCAAGAACCTGTTTAAATATAAATGTCCGTTATTTCTCCGTCATTTTCACCAGCAACACTTTGCCTGCCGACTTCCCCTTCATGTCATACGACTCCGACTTTACCAGTCCTATTCCCCGGGCATACCATTCGGTGACGCGCACCGTAGTGGTCTTCAGCACTACTTTTGTACGCTTCAAGTAGGAAATCTTCAGACAATCAAACTGTCCGGCCGTAGTACCCACCTGTTCTTCACCCATATAGGCTGCTCCCGAAATGGTAATTTCGTTCTTCAATACTCCGTTCAAATAAGAGTAGGAATAATCGGGTATGGATTCTCCGGCCTTGGCATTGTCTTTCAGCGTAAAGGAATTATCTCCCTTGAACTTCTTGTCTTCCAGCAAAGCCTGACGAACGGTTTCGTTATACTTGACAGGGTCGGAATCGGAAGCTATGTAGGGACCATACATCAAGTCTTCTTCGCACACCGACTTGCCTCCGTCATAGTTCCAATTATATAAGGTATAGCTGGTATTGTTTGTAGCCTTGTTGTTCACAATCTTGGTGAAATACATAGCCCACGTCTTGCCGTCCTGCTTCCTCACGTTGGTGACGGTCACGGTTTCGTTTGTGACGCTTTGTCCGGCCTCATCGTAAGTCACATAAGACAACTCCGCACCTTGGTTTGTGCAGAAATACTGTGCCTGCGCCGTGTGACACACCAGCCAAGCACCTATCACACTCATTATTAGTTTCACTTTCTTCATGGCCTGTTGCTCCTACTATTTTTAATATTACACATCTGGTTTTATCTTACAAACGTACGAATTTCTTTTCAGTAATCCATCGTCCGGAAAAGGAAAAATGCACCCGAAGCAAGAAAAGAACAAGAATAAGCCGTATCTTTGTCCCGCGAAACGATGCATTCATGGCGAGAGATTCACCACGGAGAAGTGGGAAAGGCCGATAGCCGCTATCGAAACTTCCCTTAACCGTTTTTTTCCTTCCTTATGACAACGGCCTAATTTTGCAGCCGTAAACAAAAGATAACTTAAAACAAGGAGGAAATAATTATGGATACTCAAATTAGTATTTGGATTTTGACCGTGGGATGTCTTTTTATTGCATTTCTGTTCCGCTGCATCGAGAAGGTGCGCGAAGAGATGAGTGGCGACCATGCTATGATTGAGCTGAAAGACGAAAACGAAATTTATGAATACGACATTGATGACAGAGAAGACTGTGAAGACCTTTAAGGAAACAGAAAGCAGCCAGGCGGCACCGTCCGTTAAGGAGGCTTGCATCTTCCTGTCGGAATATGCCGCATGGCTGTTGGGCTGCGGAGCCACATGCATCCGCATAGAGAAGAACGTGCGCCGCATGGTACACGCATGGGGCATGACGGTGGAGATAATCATCCTGCCGGGACACATTCACCTGGTGGTGTGGGACGGCCTGCACGAACATTCGTACAGCAACATAGAGCGAATAAGGCATACAGGTATCAGCTTCAATATCAACACACGACTGAGCAAACTCAGTTGGGCGGTGGCCGACGGAAAGGCCGACTTTGACGAAGCACGCGCAACGATGGAATCCATCGTAAAGATGCCTCCCACCAACCCGAAGCTTGTATTGCTGTTGGCTTCGCTGGCCAACGCATCGTTCTGCCGACTGTTTGGTGGCGACTTCGTGTCCATGGGCATCGTGTTTTTGGCCACATTGGCCGGGTTCCGGCTCAAACAGGCCATGCTGGAAGATGGAGCCGACGTGCGTTTCACGTTCTTCTGCTGCGCATTCTTTTCGTCCGTCATAGGGGCGGCAGGATATGTGTTCGGGTTGGGCGGTACGCCTGAACTGGCCTTAGGCACCAGCGTGCTCTATCTCATACCGGGCATTCCGTACATCAACTCAGTGAGCGACTTGCTGGACGGACACTATATCAGTTCTTTCAGCCGACTGATGAATGCAGCCGTGCTCACCGCCTGCCTGTCAGCCGGACTATGTGGCGGACTACTGCTGATGAACATCCAGTGGTTCTAAGGAAAACGACTATAACAAAGAAATAGAATAATAAAAAATATGACCTATTTAATAGAAATTATACAAGATGGATTCTTTGCAGCGATAGCCGCTATCGGTTTTTCCAGCATCAGCAATCCGCCCCGCAATGCCTACGGCTGGTGTGCCGGCATTGCCGCCGTGGGCCACATCACCCGCTACATACTGACGCACAATCCGTATGGCAATGCCCACATCATCTTTGCCAGCCTGGTAGCTGCGTTTGCCATCGGGCTTTTGGCCGTGTGGTTAGCCCCTCGTGCCAAATGCCCTGCCGAAACCTTTTCGTTCCCTGCCCTGCTTCCCATGATTCCGGGTATGTATGCCTACCGCACGGTAGAGGCTCTCGTGCTCTGTTTGGGAAGCCATACGGAAGCAGACTTCAACCATTATTTCTATCTGTTTTCGAGCAACGGACTCACCTGTACGTTTATCGTGGCAGGTATGGTAATGGGAGTCACTGTCCCCATCTTCCTGTTCAAGAAGATTTCTTTTCATGCCACCCGATAAATCTATGCCATTATGGAACTCAGACAACTGAAATATTTCATCAAAGCAGCCGAGACGCTGAACTTCTCGGAAGCTGCCAAAGCATCGTTCATCACCCAAAGCACGCTGTCGCAACAGATACGCCAACTGGAGACGGAGCTTGACGTACAGCTCTTCCAGCGCAACAGTCACGAAGTGGCACTGACCGAAGCCGGCGAAGAGCTGTTGCCCTATGCCCGCCACACCATCCATTCGGCCGAAAGCTGTTTCGACCGTCTGCACGACCTGAAGCAAATGCTGACAGGTACGCTCAACATCGGTGTGACCTACACCTTCAGTCCCATCCTGACGGAGACCGTGCTGACCTTCATGCAGCGTTATCCGCAGGTGAAGCTGAACATCTACTACAAGACGATGGAAGAGTTGATGCAGATGCTGGAGAAACGTGAAGTGGACTTCGTGCTGGCCTTCAAGCCCACACAGCGGTACGAGCAGATAGAATCGCACATTTTGTTCGACAACCACCTGTCTGCCATCGTCCGCACGGGTCATCCGCTGAGTGCGAAAGAGAAGATAAGCATGAACGAACTGGAGCCTTACGAACTGGCTCTTCCCTCGCGGGGCTTGCAGGCACGCAACACTTTCGAGTGCATCCTGGCCCAACGGGATTACCGCCTGAAGGTGCGCATCGAGCTGAACGAGGTAAACATCTTGCTGAAACTCATCAAAGGCAGTGATTTAGTAACCATTCTGTCCGAAGCCACCATCCACGACGAAGCTGACGTGAAAGCCATCCCATTGGATACTCCCGAAAACGAGATGGAGGGCTGCATCCACATGCTGCGAAACACTTACCGCAAGCATTCGGCACAAGAGTTTATCCGGCTGTTGGGCGAATCGAAAGCAGTGAAAGAAAGAAGGCATAACTGGTTGGGGTGAGGTATATCACCCCTACCGGGCTTTTTCTTGTATCGGCTACAAAAACATCGTCATATAAACCGGAATATAGTCAATACCATTCTCGCGCTTAAAATCCTTCGTATATATCAGATACTTATTCAATATGCGATCAGAGAATTTGTCGCAAAATTCATCTAACGACTTGTGGGATTTGTAGCCCGAAGACTTCACTTCAATCGGAGAAATCTTATGTTTATCGGCAATAATAAA
>JAUNIV010000203.1 GCA_030523385.1 Bacteroidales bacterium
CCGCAAAGATATTATTTATTGGGATTTTTTGCAAATCAATTCCTTTTGACTATATTATGAAAAACCGATTCGTTTTATTTCTATTATGCTCATTGACCCTAATAGGTCAATTGTCGGCTCAAATAACCAAGATGTCGGGAGTCGTTGTTTCTAAAGAGGATGGAACTCCGGTGGTAGGAGCTTCCGTCTTGATACAAGGAACAGCCCGTGGTACAATAACAGATGCGGACGGCAAATTTGTGCTGGACAATTTAAAACCGGATGACAAAAAGATTATGGTCTCATTTGTGGGCATGAAAACACAGGCTGTTGACATTAAATCTTTTGTTAAGATAGAGTTGGCAACGGAGTCCGAATTGATGGATGAAGTCATGGTTGTGGCTTATGGTACAGCCAAAAGGTCAGCTTTTACGGGGTCGGCTTCGGTCGTCAATGCCGATAAGATTACGAAAAGACAGACTACTAACGTGGTGCAGGCACTTGCAGGACAGGTGGCAGGATTGCAGATGACGAGCGGATCCGGCCAGCCGGGAGGCTCTTCTCCTACATTAATCATCCGTGGTATCGGTTCTATCAATGCAGACAACGACCCGTTGATTATTGTCGACGGTATGCCATACGAAGGGGGATGGAATAATATCAATCCTGCCGATGTAGAGTCTGTTTCTGTATTGAAAGATGCTGCTTCCAATGCTTTGTATGGTGCTCGTGGTGCCAATGGAGTCATCATCATAACTACCAAGCAGGCAAAAGCCGGTGAGGCCGTTGTGACTGCTAGTGCCAAATGGGGTGTGAACACGCGAGGTACCATTGATTATGATTATATAAAGGATCCCGGTGAATATTATGAGGCTCATTATAAAGCATTGTATAATCAATTAAGATATGTCAAAGGGCTTTCGGCCGAAGAGGCTCATGTGCAAGCCAACACCAACATGGTAGGAAATACCAAGGAAAACGGTGGCCTTATATATAATGTATATAGCTATCCTGAAAACGAATATCTGATAGGACAGAATGGAAAGCTTAATCCTAATGCTACCTTAGGTAGGGTGGTCAACGGCTATACGCTCTATCCTGATGACTGGATAGACGAAGCTTATAGCTCGGCGCTGCGTCAGGAATACAATGTAAATATATCGGGAGGAAGCAACCGGATACAGCTTTATGGTTCGTTTGGCTATCTGAATGACGAAGGTATTGTGCCTAATTCCGATTATGAGCGTTATTCCACCCGTTTTAAGGGTTCTTATCAGGCAAAGAGTTGGCTGAAGTTTGGTGCTAATGTCGGCTACACCCATTCTGCCACCTCTTCCTTGTCCGAGTCTTATGACACAGACCTTTCCAGCTTTACCGAAGGCATGGCTCCCATTTATCCGGTCTATGTAAGGGATGCTGATGGCAATATTATGACGGATTTAAACGGAAAGGTATATGATTATGGTACTTCAACTGCCCAGCCTTGGCTGGCACGCCCTAACCATCCGAATTCTTCTATCCAGACTTCCATCCTTAATCAGCAAAGGGTGAGCAGCAATACATTTAATGGGAACGGATTTATCGATATCACTTTTTTGAAAGACTTTAAATTCACGTTCAATGTGGGAACCACTGTCAGAGAAAACCGATATTACACTACGTCCAATCCGTATTATGGTTTCGGTGCCGAACAAAACGGAACGGTGACCATGTATCATTATCGTACCACGACTTTGAATTTACAGCAGATTCTGAATTACAGCCGGAGCTTTGGAAAACACAATGTATCGGCCATGCTGGGGCACGAAAGTTATAAATACAATTATGCAGAGTTGTCGGCTTCTAAGAAAAACATGTTCTCTTACTGGGGTAATCATGAGCTGAACGGAGCTGTGATAGACGGTTCGAGTGCGGCTTCTTATTCCACTAACTACAATACGGAAGGATATTTCCTGCGGGCACTGTATGATTATGATACCAAGTATTTCTTCTCGGCTTCTTATCGCCGCGATGCTTCTTCGCGTTTCCATCCGGACCATTGGTGGGGTAACTTCTATTCGGTGGGAGCCGCCTGGATGATGTCTAAGGAAGATTGGTTTGACGTGAAATGGATTGATTCTTTCAAGCTGAAGTTCTCTATCGGACAGCAAGGAAACGACAATATCGGTTCCTTCTATTATACAGACAGATATAGCATCAAGAACAGCAATGACGAACTTTCTTTGAGCTTTAATGCGAAAGGAAAGAAAGACATTACGTGGGAAACCAATACCAACATGAATCTTGGAGTGGAGTTTGAACTGTTCAAAGGTAAGCTGAATGGTGGTGTCGAAGTGTTCTATCGTAAGACTACCGACATGCTCAACTGGTTTAACGTACCTCTTTCTTTGGGCTATGCCGGATACTATGACAACATCGGCGATATGGCCAATAAGGGTGTCGAGCTGGAACTGAACTATACACCTTTCAACCGGAAAAATTTTGTTTGGAAAATCAACATGAATCTTACCCACTACCGGAATAAGATCACATACTTGCCGGATGAGAAGAAAACCACCATATTGGATGGTTACGGCGGTTATATGAACGGAAGCAGATTCTATGGCCAGGGCTTGCCTATCAATACGTGGTACATGAAACGCTTTGCCGGCTTGTCTGAAGAAGGTCTTTCCATGTGGTATTACACGGATACGGAGACAAACGAAGAAAAGACCACTACCACTTATTCCACAGGCGATTATTACCTCTGTGGAGATCCCACTCCCGATTTGTATGGCGGTTTTGGTACTTCCATCGCTTTCCATGGTTTCGATTTCTCTACCCAATTCTCTTATTCGATAGGAGGATTGACCTACGACTATGGTTATGCAGGCATGATGGCCAATCCTACTGCCACATCCGTCGGTTACCGCTGGCATAAGGACGTGCTTGATGCATGGTCACCCGAAAATCCCAATTCCAATATTCCGCGTTGGTATTTCAATGACCTGAATACGACCGGCATGTCCGACCGTTTCCTGATTGACGGCAGTTACTTGAATCTTCAGAATATCCAAGTAGGCTATACATTCCCCGATAGTTGGACCTCTCATATTGGGATAAAGAATCTTCGTCTGTACTTCGTTTGTGATAATGTATATTATTGGTCGAAGAGAAAAGGTTTGGATCCTCGCCGCTCCATTTCAGGAGTAGGAGCATCGGGTGTCATTGCGCCATTCCGCACTTATTCGGGAGGTATCAGTCTGCAATTCTAATCATTTGAAAAAACATTAAGACGATGAAAAAGAAAAATATATTTCAGAAAATTGTAGTGGCATTCTTGCTTGCTGCTGCTATTGTGAATACAAGTAGTTGTATAGAAGAAACATTTCCCGAGAACTCCAGTGCCACATCCGAGCAGATAGCCGAATCGCCTGCTGCCATGCAGGCCATGCTCAATGCCGTCGTGGGCTTTGTCAATGCATATAATGCCTATGGACAAGGATATACTTGGGACTTAGGTTATGCTTCTTATGGCATGATCAGAGAGGTCATGTGTGAAGATTTTTACATCTATCAGTCCGGCTATGACTATTATAATTCGTTTGGATTATGCCGTAGCTTGGCCGATAACGCACAAGTCAATTCCATTTATTATTATTATTACAAGTTCCTGAACAATGCCAATAACCTGATTCGCATTGTCGATTTGGAGAATACTACAGAGACCAACCGCCAGTACGTAGGAATAGCCAAGGTATATCGTGCCATGATTTATATGGATATGGCACGCCTGTTTGAGTTCAAGAAAACAGGCATCGCCAAACTCGACGATGAGGCTGCTGCCAAAGGGGTGTACGGGCTGACTATACCTATTATTGATGAGAATATCACGGAAGCGGAAGCCCGCAACAATCCGAGAGTACCGTTCTATACCATCTATAAGTACATATTGGATGATCTGGACAGCGCGGAAACATTGCTGGCCGACTATTCACGTCCTACCAAGAACATGCCCGACCTGACGATTGTTGCCGGCATAAAGGCTCGCTTTTGGCTGGAATTGGGAACCCGGTTTGAGAAGTATCCCAGTGACCTTACTTCGCAGACTCAGAATGCCGACTTGGGTATAAGTTCTGCCAAGGACTGCTATGAGAAAGCAGCCAATTATGCCAAGCAAGCCATAGCCCAGACCGGTGCCACGCCGTTGACGGAGTTGGAATGGTTTGGCGGAAAAGACTATTTCACCGCTTTCAATTCCATTCAGACAAGCGCCTGGATGTGGGGAAGTATCATGAACAAGGAGAATATCTACAGCGTATGGCTCAATTTGGCTGGCCACTTGTGTACGGAGCAGACATTCGGGGTAGGAGGTATCTCGTATGGAGCACACCGCCTGATCAGCAAGGCATTGTTTGAGCAAATCTCGGATGACGACTGGCGTAAAGTTACCTGGGTAGCTCCCGAAGATGTAGGCAAAGCTCCCGGAACTAAGTATCACACCTTGTTTTCTGATAACGATTTCAAGAAATTGCCGGCCTATGTTCATTTAAAGTTTAAGCCGAAAGAAGGAAATATGATTGATGCCAACGTAGGAGCTCCGATAGACAATATCCTGATGCGTGTTGAGGAAATGTATTTCATTGAAGCCGAAGCACTGGCTGCCAGTCAAGGCGTAAGTGCCGGAGTGGCGGCATTAGAGAACTTCATGAAGACCTACCGTTATGGCTCATACACATGTCAGGCTTCCACGCTCGACGATTTCCGTAAGGCTTTGATGTTGCAAAAGCGTATTGAGTTTTGGGGCGAAGGCATTATTTATTGGGATTACAAGCGCCTTGAAATGTCGGTGACGCGTGGCTATCCGGGAACAAACTGTCCGGTAGGATATCGTATGAACTCTATAGAAGGTTATTGTGCCCCGTGGTTCAATTTGTTCTTCAGCAAATTCGAGTCCATCAACAATCAGGGTATTATTTTGAATCCTGACCCATCTGCTGTAATAGAAGATTGGACGGAGTAAAGAATATATTCATGTTTAATTCTCTCTAACTTTCTTTTGATTTTTTCTGCCGGAGCCAAGGCTGACCTTGCGCTTCGGCAGAACCTTTTTTTCGGGAAGCGTGGATGGGCAATATTGGTTTCTGATATTCTGCCTCTACAGCTATGGGCGGCCCAATGAAACAGATTGAAACAGGCGAAGATTTGAAGTGAAATGTTTTGGGCAAAGAAGATAATTGCTATATTTGCAGTAGAAACAAAAAAACGATTCAGATATGGCACCATACCCCAAA
>JAUNIV010000204.1 GCA_030523385.1 Bacteroidales bacterium
AATACATATTATTCATTTAAAGGTAAAAAGTTATGAAGAGTTTAATGAAGAAAGCAGCATTGTTGTCCGGCATGGTCATTGCCATCCCAGCCATGAGCATGGCTCAAGACACAGTGGAAGCAGGCGTAGGAGCCGATGTGGTGAGCAGCTACATCTGGCGTGGACAAGACTTAGGGGGTGTCAGCATACAGCCTTCATTGTCCATCGCCTATAAAGGTTTCTCGCTCGATGCATGGGGTTCGGTAGGAATCGAATCGGCCGATACGAAGGAGTTTGACCTCACTTTGGGCTACACCACGGGCGGATTCAGCATCTCTGTCACCGACTACTGGTTTACGAGCAAAGACGATCCTGCCAAGTACTTCCACTATGGCGCACACTCCACCGCCCACACCTTCGAGGCACAGATAGGATACGACTTCGGTCCATTGGCACTGAACTGGTACACCAACTTTGCCGGAGCCGACGGAGTGAACAAGGATGGCGACAGGGCTTATTCGTCCTACATATCGGCTGCGGCTCCCTTCAAGTTGGGCGGGCTGGACTGGACGGCCGAAATAGGTGCTACCCCATGGGCCAACAGCTTCTATAATTCCTGGTCAAGCGGTTTTGCCGTATGCGACATCAGCATCGGGGCAACCAAAGAAATCAAAATCACCGATTCTTTTTCCATTCCGGCTTTCGCCAAAGCAACGTGGAATCCGCGTACCGAGGGAGCTTACTTTGTTTTCGGATTGAGTTTTTGAGAGAATTGAAACGATAAAAAGAAAGATATAAGATAGGTGTTAGTTATTAAGGTAAAAAGATGATATTCATACAAAATACAAATGAACGATGAAAAAGATTGAAGCTATTATCCGCAAGACCAAATTCGAGGACGTAAAGGAAGCGTTGCTCGAAGCCGACATCGAATGGTTCTCATACTACGATGTAAGAGGCATTGGCAAAGCACGCCAGGGACGTATCTACCGAGGCGTGGTCTATGACACAAGTTCTATCGAAAGAATCCTGGTATCCATCGTGGTTCGCGAAAAGAATGTGGAGAAAACAGTACAGGCCATCCTCAAGGCTGCACAGACCGGCGAGATAGGCGACGGACGCATATTCGTCATTCCCATCGAAGATGCAGTACGCATCCGCACCGGCGAACGGGGAGACATAGCCCTGTATAACGCAGAACAGGAGAAATGATAAAATGAATACGACTACAATTTAAGCGAGAAAGATTATGGATACAACAAGAAGAAAAGGCATGAAGAAGTTATGCCTGAAAGCACTCATCATATCGTTATTTATGCTACCTACCGCCCTTTGGGCACAAGATACGGCCGAAGTGGCTGCCGCTGACCCTGCTGCTGAAACCATCAGCCAGTTGGGCACGGGACTCAACACCGTGTGGATGCTGCTGGCAGCCATGCTGGTATTCTTCATGCAACCGGGCTTCGCACTGGTAGAGGCAGGTTTCACCCGCACTAAGAATACCGCAAACATCCTGATGAAGAACCTCGTGGACTTCATGTTTGGTTCCATCCTGTTTTGGTTCATCGGCTTCGGACTGATGTTTGGCATAGGAGGTTTCGTAGGAGCACCCCACTTCTTCAACCTCGAAATGATGGATCAGATTATTGACAACGGACTGCCCATCGAGGGTTTCCTGATTTTCCAGACGGTGTTCTGCGCCACAGCAGCTACCATCGTTTCGGGCGCCATGGCCGAACGTACCAAATTCTCCATGTATTTGGTTTACACCATTTTTATCAGTGTACTGATTTATCCCGTATCCGGCCACTGGACATGGGGCGGCGGATGGCTGATGAACGGCGAAGAAGGTTCGTTTATGATGAACACCTTCGGCACTACGTTCCATGACTTTGCAGGTTCCACGGTGGTTCACTCCGTAGGCGGTTGGATTGCTTTGGTGGGTGCATCCATCTTAGGCCCGCGCATCGGCAAGTATGGCAAGGACGGCAAGTCCAAAGCCATTCCGGGACACAACCTCACCATCGCTTGCTTAGGCGTATTCATCCTGTGGTTCGGATGGTTCGGATTCAACCCCGGTTCGCAGTTGGCAGCTGCCACAAGCGGAGACCAGACAGCCATCTCCCACGTGTTCCTCACTACCAACCTCGCTGCCTGTGCCGGCGGATTCTTCGCCCTCGTAGTGAGCTGGCTGAAGTATAGCAAGCCGTCCTTGTCATTGACGCTGAACGGCGTATTGGCCGGACTGGTAGGCATTACAGCCGGATGTGACATTGTTTCTCCGGCAGGTGCCGTGCTCATCGGCTCCATCTGCGGCATCGTCATGATTTATGCAGTAGATTTCATTGACCACGTGCTGAAGATTGACGACCCCGTCGGCGCTTCTTCCGTACACGGTGTATGCGGTTGCTTAGGCACCATCCTCACAGGTTTGTTTGCCACCGAAGAAGGACTGTTCTATGGCGGCGGATTCAACTTCCTGCTGGCACAGATATTCGGTGCAGCCGTAGTAGGCCTTTGGGCAGCCGTCATGGGTTACATCATCTTCAAAGGACTGGATAAGATACACGGTCTGCGCGTACCAAGACGCATCGAAGAAGAAGGACTCGACATTTACGAACATGGCGAATCAGCCTATAACTAATAGATAAATTCACTCTAACATAAAACAACAAAAAATTTAGGTATTATGTCAAAATTAAGATTCAGAGTAGTTGAAACGGCTTTCAAGAAGAAAGCGGCGGCAGTAGAGACACCTGCCGAAAGACCCAGTGAATACTTCGCAAAGTATGTATTCAACCGCGAAAAGATGTTCAAGTATCTGCCCAGCAAGGTATATGCCAAACTGGTGGATGCCATGGACAACGGCGCTCCGCTGGACAGAAGCATTGCCGATGAAGTAGCCGCAGGCATGAAGAAATGGGCCACCGAATTGGGAGTAACCCACTACACCCACTGGTTCCAGCCCCTGACCGAAGGCACAGCCGAAAAGCACGATGCCTTTGTGGAACACGATGGCAAGGGCGGCATGATGGAAGAGTTTTCAGGCAAATTGCTCGTACAGCAGGAACCCGATGCATCCAGCTTCCCCAACGGCGGTATCCGCAACACCTTCGAAGCACGCGGTTACAGCGCATGGGATCCCTCATCACCCGTCTTCGTGGTAGATGACACCCTGTGTATTCCTACCGTATTCATCGCCTACACCGGCGAATCACTGGACTACAAGGCTCCGCTGCTGAAAGCCCTGAGCGCTGTCAACAAGGCTGCCGTAGATGTATGCCACTATTTCAACCCCGAAGTAAAGAAAGTAATGGCCTATTTGGGTTGGGAACAGGAATACTTCCTGGTAGATGAAGGCTTGTATGCCGCACGCCCTGACCTGTTGCTCACCGGCCGCACGCTGATGGGACACGAAGCCAGCAAGAACCAACAGCTCGAAGACCACTACTTCGGTGCCATTCCGCCGCGCGTAGCTGCCTTCATGAAGGATTTGGAAATCCAGGCATTGGAATTGGGCATCCCCGTCAAGACCCGCCACAACGAAGTAGCACCCAACCAGTTTGAGTTGGCTCCCATCTTCGAAGAATGCAACCTGGCCGTTGACCACAACATGCTTCTCATGTCAGTCATGCGTAAGGTGGCACGCAACCACGGTTTCCGCGTACTGTTGCATGAAAAGCCTTTCAAGGGCGTAAACGGTTCGGGCAAGCACAACAACTGGTCATTGGGCACCGACACCGGTATCCTGCTGATGGGTCCGGGCAAGACTGCCGAAGACAATCTGCGCTTCATCACTTTCGTAGTAAACACACTGATGGCCGTATATCACCACAACGGACTGCTGAAAGCCTCCATCATGAGCGCCACCAACGCACACCGTTTGGGAGCCAACGAAGCACCTCCCGCCATCATCTCTTCTTTCTTAGGCAAACAGCTCACTCAGGTGCTGGACCACATGGAAGAGAGCACTACCGACGACCTCATCTCACTGGCAGGCAAGCAGAGCATGAAGCTGGACATCCCGCAGATTCCGGAACTGCTCATCGACAATACCGACCGTAACCGTACGTCGCCTTTCGCCTTCACCGGAAACCGTTTCGAGTTCCGTGCCGTAGGTTCAGAGGCCAACTGCGCCAGCGCCATGATTGCCCTGAATGCAGCATTGGCCGACCAGCTGACGAAGTTCAAGAAAGACGTAGATGCCTTGATAGAAAAAGGTGAGCCTAAGATTTCGGCCATCATCCAGGTGATACGCCAGTACATCAAAGAGTGCAAGCCCATCCGCTTCGACGGCAACGGCTACAGCGACGAATGGAAAGAAGAAGCTGCCCGCCGCGGTCTGGACTGCGAAACCAGCTGTCCGGTTATCTTCGACAACTACCTGAAGCCCGAAAGCATCGCCATGTTCGAAGCCACAGGCGTCATGACGAAGAAAGAACTGGAAGCCCGCAACGAAGTGAAGTGGGAAACCTATACGAAGAAAATCCAGATTGAAGCCCGCGTATTGGGCGACCTGGCGATGAACCACATCATCCCCGTGGCCACCGAATACCAGAGCAAGCTGATAGACAATGTGTACAAGATGAAAGAACTCTTCCCGGGCGACAAGGCAGCCAAACTGTCTTGCGAGAACATGAAGCTCATCGAAGAGATTGCCGAACGCACCATCTTCATCACCGAGCACGTGGATGCCATGGTAGAAGCCCGCAAGGTGGCAAACAAGATTGAGAACGAGCGCGAGAAAGCCATCGCTTATCACGACACGATTGCCCCGATGCTGGAAGAAATCCGCTATCACATCGACAAGCTGGAACTGATTGTTGACAATCAGATGTGGACATTACCTAAATATCGTGAATTGCTTTTTATTAGATAATTACCCAATTATCTATTTCTTTTGTTGGTTGTTTTAAGTTTGCAGGGAAGAGGTGCCGTGAGGTAGTTCTTCCCCTTTTTTATGTACAAATTGTTTCTTAGTTTGGAAACAAATACTTATCTTTGCTCCAATATGATCAAGAGCATGAATAAAAAGACTCCCAAAGTTATAACAACCGATGAAGCAGATGCTTTTTTAAGGTCTTTATCTGTCCAAGCCCAGAAAAAGATAGCTTTTAACATCAAGAAAGTTGAAATGGGAATAATAGACAGTGAAGTTTATAAGAAATTAGAAGGTACTTACATTTGGGAACTCCGTACTTTATACAATGGAATATGTTACAGGCTTTTTTCTTTTT
>JAUNIV010000205.1 GCA_030523385.1 Bacteroidales bacterium
AGCCACTTTTCATTTACTTTGGCGACTTATAAATTGTCATGAGGGTTTCATTTGCAAAGATAGTCTGCTGTTTCCGAAAAGGACTTAAACCAATTACGGAGAAAATAACCCGGATTACGGATTCCGTCAATGTCCTACTTGTTTTTGCTGCTCCGCATTATAACGGTTGCCCACCACGGGAATAGCGGCGACGGCAGTCTCCAGTTCTTTCCATTCTTCGGGTGAAAGGTTAAAATCGAGCGTGCGCAGATTCTCTTCCAAGTGCGAAAGTTTCGTTGTTCCGGGAATGGGAACTATCCACGGTGCTTTCTGCAAGAGCCATCCGAGGGCAACCTGTGCCGAGGTCATGCCGCGTGTGCGCCCGAATTGTTGCAGCACATTAACGATGCGCGTGTTGGCACGCATGGCTTCGGGCTGGAAGCGTGGCAGAGTCTGGCGGTTGTCATTGTTCGCATCGAACACGGTATATTCGTTGATACAGCCACCGAGGAATCCACGGTTGATAGGACTATAAGGCACGAAGCCGATGCCCAGTTCACGACACACGTCGAGCACGCCGTTGGTCTCTACATCGCGGTGCATCAGGTGGTATTCGCTCTGGATGGCGGTCAGCGGTTGTACGGCGTGTGCCTTGCGGATAGTGTCCGCACTCACCTCGCACAAGCCCCAGCGTTGCACTTTGCCTTCCTTGATAAGTTCACCGATAGTCTGTGCCACCTCCTCGATGGGCGTGTTCGGATCGTAGCGGTGTTGATAGAACAACGGTATGGAGTCGATGCGTAGGCGGCGTAAAGATTCCTCACAATAACGACGCACCGTGGCGCGGCTGCTGTCCTGACGCCCCGTTCCTTTGCCATTAATGACTTCATGTCCGAATTTGGTCGTCACGTTGATACGTCCTTTGAACTCCGACAATGCTTCACCTGCCAGATTCTCGTTGGTCAGCGGTCCGTAAATAATGGCCGTGTCGAAAAGCGTCACGCCGCGTTCCACTGCCTCATGCAGCAGGCGGATACACGCTTTTTTATCCGGATGTTGGCTGCGGTTGTAGGTCATGCCCATCACGCCGAAGCCGAGGGCTGAGACCTTGAAGGCGGCCTTGCCCGTGCCGAGCGTGCGATATTGCATCCCGTCTTTCTTTACTGCCGCTGCATCCTGTCCGTTGAGGACAGCGTTAGCTGCCTTTACCTTATTTATAGTAGGCTGTATGGTCAGTGCCGCACCTACTGCGGCTGCCGCTTTCAAGAATCCACGGCGACTGATTTCATATTCCTTTTTCATCTTCTTGCCTTATTTATTGGTTTCAATTCTCTTTATAATTCTCGCCGGATTACCAGCCACAACGGTCATTGCCGGAACATCCTTTGTCACTACGCTGCCAGCTCCGACAATGGCTCCATAGCCAATCCTTGCGCCCGGCAATATAGTAGCGTTGATGCCTATCCACACTTTGTCCTCTATCACAATCGGACGGCCACAGGTGGCACTGCGGTTCTCCGGATCCGGGTCGTGATTGATGGTTATCAAGTTCACCTTCGGGCCGATAAACACATCGTTGCCTATTGAGATACCGCCCCGTCCGAAGAAGGTGCAACACTGCTGGATGAAGCATCTCTTGCCAATCGTTACCGGTTTCCCGTAGTCGATATACAAAGGGGGCAGCACGGTGGTACTCTCATCCAACGGTTTGCCAAGAATGCGTCCCATGTACTGATGTACCTCCTCTGGCGTACGATACCCTGTATTCATTTCTGTTGCTGTCCGTATGGTGGCGAAGATGTCGGCAATCAGTTCTTCATAACCTGCATCGTTGGGCGATACCATCTCGCCACGCAGGTCTCTTTCAAAAATATCGTTCATGGTCTTTTGATTTTAATGTTCTGGTGCAAAGGTAAAGAGAAAGCCACGCAACGACTTTGCTGCGTGGCTCAAAGAGTTTTGTTGAGGAGGTCAGGGTGATCTTTGGCTTACCGAAATCGTGGGAGGTTCTATCAATTCCACATGTTTTTTGTTTATTATGATTTATGCCGAGGAAGTCGACATGCTCTGGTATTACGATATTGAAAATATTCGTCCGAAAAAGTGTGGAATATGTTCTGCTATTCGTCCGAAAAAGTGTATATTTGCAACGGAAATTCATCCGAAAAAGTGTAATTATGAAAAGAAAGGCATACAGAAAACTACTCGAATGGAAGGCTTCGACTTATCGCAAACCATTGATACTAAAAGGTGCGAGGCAAGTAGGGAAGACCTGGCTGATGAAAGAATTTGGTAAAAACGAATATAAGAATGTTCTTTATGCCAACTTCGACCTTGACGAGAGACTAAAGGGATTGTTCGATCAGGACTACGACATTGACAGAATCCTGCTGGCTCTTCAGGCATTGACAGGTGTGAACGTAAAGGCCGGTGAGACACTGATTATCCTTGATGAAATACAGGAAGTGAACCGTGGATTGGGCGTCCTGAAGTATTTTTGTGAGAATGCTCCGGAGCATCATGTGATGGTTGCTGGCTCTCTTCTCGGAATAGCACTGCATCCTGGTACGTCGTTCCCCGTAGGCAAGGTTGACATGATTGACATTCATCCCTTAGACTATGAGGAATTTCTTTGGGCAACAGGTAACGAGCAGCTTTGCCGTCTGCTGCACAATCCCGACTGGCAACTGCTGTCTGTGCTGAAAAGCAAGTATATCGAATATCTCCGGCAATACTATTATGTGGGAGGTATGCCTGAGGCTGTGAGTTGCTTTGTCAATGAAAGAGACCTTGTCATGGTTAGAAAGATACAGGAGGGGATTCTCACCGCATACGCCAACGACATATCCAAACATGCTCCACAGAACGATGTGCAGAGAATAATGATGGTGATGAGGTCCATACCGTCTCAATTATCCAAGGAAAATAAGAAATTCATCTATGGCGTGATGAAAAAGGGAGCAAGGGCAGCTGATTACGAACTGGCCATCCAGTGGCTTATGGACTGCGGCATATTATATAAGGTACCAAGAGTGAAAAAGGCAGGTATGCCTCTGAAATTCTATGAAGATATGTCGGCATTCAAACTGTTCTTCCTCGACCTCGGATTATTGGCTGCATTGAGCGAAGCACCCGCCAGCATGATGTTGGTAGGCGACAATGCCTTTGAAGAATTCAAGGGAATGTTCACGGAACAATATGTACTCCAACAGATGGTTGCCCTCGACAGCCTTCACATATATTACTGGAGCAACGAAAGAAGCGATGGTGAGCTTGACTTTATCGTACAGAGGGAGTCAAGGATTATCCCGATAGAAGTGAAGGCAGAAGAAAATGTCAAGGCAAAGTCACTACGTGCCTTCATCAATGCCAATCCCGATTTGAAGGGTATACGTCTGTCCATGTCCGACTATCGTGACCAAGAATGGATGGAGAATTTTCCGCTTTATTCCATTTTGGGTATATGGGATTTGTAGCATATCCTACCGAAATCGGGACTTATCCTACCATATTCACAGGTGTAAGCATCCGAATGATAATAATATTGTATCTTTCATAAGATAACCATTACTTTCATTATGCCCGCTTTTTCAGACTATTACCTGTCATACCGTGAATTCCTCCGAATGAAAGTTGCTGTAATATCGGCCGGACTGGGCGGTGAAGCGCAGTACACAGTAGTCCGGGTCGGTCACGCCGAGCGGATAATATTGCGTGTCGCTCTCTTGCCAGATCATCTCCTTTGATGCGGCATCGGTCAGCACTTCCATCGTGCCGCGAAGCATTACGCCACGGAAGAAGCGGCGGTCGCAGAAGTAGATGCAGGCGCGGTTATCTGCCCTGTATTGCGCCACACGCATGGACGACGTATTGGTGGTAAAGTAAAATGTTCTGATTCCTTCGCGCTTGCGAGGTTGAAGCATCGCCTTGATGCAGGGGAAGCCAGCCTCGTCCACCGAACCGATGAAGGCCGTCTTCTGTTTATCGACTATATTGCCGATGGTTTGTTCCGGATTTCTCATATTGTTGTTCATTATTTCAGTAATTTCTTGTGTGCTTTCAGTTTCTTCATGCCCCATGCCAACTACATATAAATTTTCTGACCGCAAAGGACAGCCAGCCCATACGGAAGCGAGGGAGAGAATAACTTTAAATCGTTTATTGCCTGGAAATATCATTATCCTCCTATCATCCCCGCCGTCGGAGCCATGCCGTAGGCATCCTTATATATCTTTGAGAAGTGCGACAGGTTCTTGAAGCCCACCTCGTAACATATTTCGGAAACCTTGCGCCCGCCTTTCCGTATCAGTTCATGGGCGGCATGAAGACGACGCTGAATCAACCACTTCTGCGGCGTGAGGTCACTGTATTGCTTGAAGTCGCGCTTGAAGGTGGAAAGGCTACGCCCCGTGTAATATGCCATTTCCTGCATGGAAAGCTCGTTCTTATAGTTCTTCTCCATGAAGTCCATGATGTCGATTTTCCACGGATCCACAAAGTCGAACAACGAGGCATAGAGGTTGATGTCCGTGTTCAGAATGGCATAGACACCCTCCGTCATTTTCAGCTTCAGCACCTCTTCGGAGGGCTTTTCTCCCGCATCGAAATAAGGAATGACCGACTCGAACAGGCTGCGTATGTCCGGGCGACTTTGTGGCATCACAAACAGGCTTGTTTTGTCACGTCGGGCATCTTTGGGTATGTCGCGTTTGTTAAGCGTCTGATAAAACTCCCCGAGGAAATCGCGTGAGAACTTCAGTACGATGGAGCGATAGGGCTTATCCTCTTTCGCCCGCTTTTGCAACCACATACGGTTGTCGCGCCGCATGAAAGCACATTCGCCGGGATGAAGCACGGTCTTCCGTCCATGCTCCGTAATCTCCAATTCACCGGAATGGATATAGATAAGTGTATGCTCACGGTTGCAGTGCGCACACCCACGGTCATTGGTAAAAAAGCTCGCAATGAAGACATTCGAGCAGTCAAAAACATCCAGTTGTTCCATGTTTGCCTCCTGTTTTTCTGCAAAGGTATGCACTTTCTGCGTAATAAACTTTGTTGTGAGGGTCATTTTTATTTTGTGGTTAAAAGAAATAATCTACTCGTTGGAGAATTTAGATAGTTGATAATGTCCGCTATACTTATGTCTATTGCCAGATGATTGATGTTCTCCCAGATTATATATAAAGTGCATTGACCGTTCGGCGCCCGCTGAACGGTCGATTT
>JAUNIV010000206.1 GCA_030523385.1 Bacteroidales bacterium
CTTTTCCAGCATCAGCCGGTGGTCGGCTGTCAGGTAAGGCTCACACTCTACGGCGTTGATGATGACACATTCTGCCTTGCAACCCGGAGGAGGGGAGAGCTTGACGTGTGTAGGGAAACAGGCACCACCCATACCTACTACGCCTGCATCTTTTATCTTTGCTACGATTTGTTCGGGTGTCAGGTTACACTCTTTCACCAATGCTGCACTGCGGTCAATCGTTTCTTCCCATTCGTCGCCGTTCACGTCGATAAAGATGGCAGGTTTGCGATAGCCGCTGGCGTCGATGACGCTGTCCACCTTGTTTACCTTGCCGGACACGGACGAGAATATGGCTGCCGATACAAAGCCTCCTGCTTCAGCAATCTTGGTACCCACCTTCACCACGTCGCCTTTCTTTACGATGGCTGTGGCAGGTGCACCGATGTGCTGTGACAAAGGGAACACCGCTTGCTTGGGAAGGGCAAGGGTCTCGATGGCTTTGCCTGCTGACAATTTATTTTCTGCCGGATGTACTCCACCAATTCTAAATGTCTTCACTGTTATATCTTTTTTATTTTCTACTTAGGATGAATATTGATTATGCCTCTGCTTTCGGAACTTCGGCTTTGGGGGCTTCTGCCATCGGGGCAGCCGGAGCAGCCTTTGGAGCTTCCGTCTTAGGTGCTTCCACCTTAGGAGCAGGAGCAGCCTTCGGAGCCTCTGGCTTCGGTGCTTCGGTCTTCGGAGCAGCCGGGGCAGCCTTAGGAGTTTCTGTCTTTGGTGCGGCAGGAGCTTCCGGTTTCGGCTTGCGCGGCGGGAAGTTCATGGCATGAATAGCTCCCTTCGGACATTCCGGTTCACACTTGCGGCAAGACTTACACTTAGCTGGGTCGATGTATGCCAGGTTGGCTTCCAGCGTGATAGCTTCGAACGGACAGGTCTTCACACACTTGCCGCAGCCGATACAGCTTGCTTTACAAGCCTTGTTGGCTATGGCACCCTTGTCTTTGTTTACGCACATCACCACTACGCGGCGGTTGTTCTTGCCCTTCGGACGGATTTCGATGATTTTGCGCGGACATGCCTTGCTACATGCGCCACAAGCCGTACATTTGGCTTCATCCACTTCGGGCAATCCCGTTTCCGGATTCATGCGGATGGCATCAAACTGACATGCTTCCACACAGTCGCCGCAACCCAGACAGCCGAAAGTACAGCCCGTTTCGCCGCCCGAAGTGCTATGGGCGATGGCACACGAGCGTGCTCCGTCATACTGAGCCGTGCGTGGACGATTTTCACAACTACCGTTACATCTTACTACCGCAACTTTCGGTTCGGCAGCAACGGCTTCCAATCCTAATATGGCAGCTACTTTCTCCATAACCGGAGCACCGCCTACCGGACATAGCTTACCTTCCAGCGAACCGGCATCGGCAGCCTTCACGCAGGCACCCGCAAAACCGGAACAACCGGGATAACCACATCCGCCGCAATTGGCCTGGGGAAGCACTTCGCTAACCTGAGCAATCCGCGGATCTTCATACACAGCAAATTTCTTGGACGCGACGTACAAGATCACCGCGGCAATCAAACCTATCGCTCCCAACGAAATCACTGCAACCAGAATTAAATTCATAAGTTTTAGTTAGTTATTTAATTAATTATTTTATTGGTTCTATGGTAAACGAAAACTTTCGGCTCAGCTTGCTGCGACACAGATAAATCACTGCGTAGTAGGGCACCAAAGCCAACAGTGCAATGACCGCCGATGCCAGCTCGTCTCTTCCCGTGAAATGCATGGCCAGAAACAAGGCTGCCAACAAAACCAAAAAAGGGACGCCAAAGGCCAGAAAAACGGCCTGCATCCCCATAGAAGTAGTGCCATAGAGCATCACTTCCTCACCCGTGCGGTAGGAAGCGGCTTTAGGCTCGAAAACGTCTATCAGTTTTTCTTTGCTCTCAGATGCGTTGCAGTGTCCTTTCACGCTGCAAGCAGAGCAGGCAGAAGTCTGAACGATTCTCACCCGTATGTGAGAACCATTGATGTTTTCCACAATACCACGATGTTTGATTATATCGGTCATTTTTGCAAACTATAGATTACAAAACTGCTGCAAAAATAACACTTTAATCGGATACTATGAAGCATAAAATGATATTTTCACTATAAAATTCGATTTTTTATATGGAAAGATTGATTTTATCGTGCCTGTTTCATGATTACATATCCGGCTTCTGTCAGTTTCTGGCGGATAGAAGCGATGTGTTCTTCGTTTCTTGTTTCCATCACTACACGCAGGGCACATCCGGTCACGTCAGTGCTTTCGGTGTTTCGCTCGTGGTGCACGGATATCACGTTGCCGCCTTGTTCGGCAATGATGCGACTTACGCCGAGCAGCTGTCCCGGTTTGTCCAATAAGTCCAGTGTGACGGCATACGTACGTCCGGATTTGGCCATACCTCGGCTGATGACACGGCTTAATATCGTCACGTCTATGTTTCCGCCGGACACCACGCATACGGTCTTCTTGCCTGCCACGGGCACTTTGTTGAACATGGCTGCGGCTACTGCCACGGCTCCCGCACCTTCGGCCACCATCTTTTGGCGTTCTATCAAAGCCAGTATGGCAGCGGCTATCTCGTCTTCGGTCACGGTCACAATGCCATCTACATACTGGTTCACCAAATCAAAGGTATGTGCTCCCGGTTCTTTCACGGCTATGCCGTCGGCAAAGGTAGAGACTGCATCCAGCCGTTCGATGCGTGCATGTTGTATGGATTGGGCCATGCTGGCTGCCCGTTCGGCTTGCACTCCATATACTTTGATGGAAGGGTTGAGCGACTTCAGTGCAAATGCCACGCCCGATATCAGTCCGCCTCCTCCGACGGGCACCAATACCACTTCCACATCGGGCATTTCGTCTAATATCTCCAGTCCGATGGTGCCTTGTCCGGCTATCACATTCTCGTCGTCGAAGGGGTGAACGAAAGTATATCCCTTCTCGTCGCGCAGTTGCAGGGCACGCTGGTAGGCATCGTCATACACTCCGGGCACTAAGCACACATTGGCACCGAAGTGCTTCGTGGCCTCCACCTTAGATATAGGTGCTCCTTCGGGCAGGCAGATGAGCGATTGTATGCCGCTCTTCGTGGCGGCTAAGGCTACGCCTTGTGCGTGGTTTCCGGCCGAACAGGCTATCACTCCTCTTGCTTTCTCTTCGTCAGACAGTTGGGATATTTTATAGTACGCACCGCGCAATTTGAACGAGCCGGTAAACTGTAAGTTCTCAGGTTTCAGGTAAACCATACTTTCCGGATTAATCTGCGGAGCATAAATCAGTTCTGTGTGCCTGATGACCTCTCTTAGGACATGGGCAGCCTTGTATATAGCATCTAATCGTAACATTTTCTTCCTTTTTTAAAATCGGGCGCAAAGCTACTAAAAATCTATATACATTGTAACCCATGCCTAAGTTTTTTTAAAGCTTACATCACACCTGCATCCGTATCGCTGTTGCTCAACTTCTTGCTGGAGCTTTGATAATTGCGACCGAAACTGAAGTTGTAGGAGAAGGTGATGAACGCGCAGTGTGCCGATTCCTTCACATGCCAGGCACCCTTCGAACCTGCATACTTGTTGCGGTTTTCCTGCTCACGCTTGTAGTTGTCGGCAAACGGATTGATGCACCCCACGCCTACGTTGGCCTTTCCCAGTCTGTATTGCAACATCAGCACGTGCAGGTTCTCGCCTCCGGTCAGGCTCTCGCCGAAGAAAGAATTGCGGTTGCTCTGTATCATGAAGTAACCCATGAACTTCTTATACATGCAGTTGGCTTCCAGTTCGTAATACCAGTTGGTGTAGGTGTGGTAATAATCCAGACCGTCGCTCCAGTAGCGGTTTACACCCACATTGGCGCTTAATTGCAATACGTTCCACAGCATGCCTACGCGGGCAGACACTTCGTTTTCCCATGCCTGGAAACTATAGTGGTTGGCATAGCTGCGGATAAACTTGTTGTTCTCGCGGTAGGTCTGTTCCATGATTACGTCCGGCGCATTGCGGTAGCGCGAATACCAGTTCAGTTGCACCTTTTTCTTATTATAACCCAACGTCAGGTTCAACCGATAGTTGTTATAAGGTTGCAATGCAGGGTTTCCGCGCTGTATCTGCAAGGAATCCACCAGCTGATCCACCGCGCTCAGTTGCGAGAGCGAAGGCTGGTTGCTGTCCAGACTACCGTTCAGGCGGGCATAGAAGGCATCGCTGAAGGTATAGGCCAAGCTGAAACGCGGATTGACCGTGTAAGTTTCGTAATCTTCCTGA
The DNA here is from genome assembly GCA_030523385.1 of Bacteroidales bacterium. GTDB lineage: Bacteria > Bacteroidota > Bacteroidia > Bacteroidales > Bacteroidaceae > Phocaeicola. Next base: position 4,307 of record JAUNIV010000206.1, read on the forward strand.
CCTATCTGCTGGAACCAAGAGCGGGTGACGCCTGCGCCTACCATGTAGTTCAGCTTCTTCCACTTGCCGTTATATTGTGCGTAGGCATACGTGTCAGCCTGCTTCATCTGCGTGTTATATTGCAGCGTACCGTCGTAGGTGTTGTCAGAGTAAGCCTGCGTGTGCTTGACTCCTGCGCTCAATCGCCCCGTTTCAAATCCCTTCTCGTAGATACCTTCACCGATGAGCGAATACTTATCGCCCTGCACGCCCGAGAAGTAATCGGCCACGTATTCATCTCCCAATAATTCCTGATAGCTCTGGCGGTTGTGGCTGCCTATGTAAGTACCTACCACGTTCAGGGCTAAGAATTGCTTGTGCTTCAGGTTCTTCTGGAAATACAGGTCGAGCGACGGACGGCTGTTGCGGTCATGAGCATTCTCCAAGCGTTCGGTCACTTGTCCGGGATATTCCTGCGTGAGCAGATGGCTGTGGAAAGTTTCTTGCGGCTGGTTGTGGTTAAAGAAGTTCAGCGAAGCGTTGAACATGTAGTTGTCCTGTTCTTGCAGGTTGTAGCTGAATCCTCCCCATTGTCCGTATTCTTCGTTGGTAGCCGGGATACCCTCTTCTGTGCGGTGCAGCGTCCTGCCGTCCTCCATGACGAAGGTTTCGTCGTTCGTTCTCCAGGCCTCATTGAATTTGTGCGGATAGCCTCCGTAATAGATACCGAACTCCGACTTCTTGTGGTTCACTTTGGCAGAGAAGTTGTAGTTTCCCCACATCACGTAGGGCGACTGGCTTGCCGAGAAGCTGACAGAACCACCCAAATCGTAGCGTTTCACGATGTAGTTCACCACAGCTCCGGCATCGCCGTAACGCAGTCCGGGGTCTTCTA
>JAUNIV010000207.1 GCA_030523385.1 Bacteroidales bacterium
AGAAGATGGCGATGGAGCGATGACTGGTACAGCTAATTATGCATCTTCTATCGATTTGTTCGGTTTGGACGAAGATGGCAATTCACCCATTGCTTTGCAGAATGAATATTTGGGTTATTGCTTCGTTTCATTTACTGAACCTTTGCAAGTTGAGCAGTATGGTTTGTCAATCGATGACAACAATGTGCTGACTATTGCAAATATGCCTTCTGATGCAACTTCAATCCAGATTAACGTAAAAGTTACAGCTTTGGGATTGAACGGTTCTGTAATGTCTAAAGAAACAACTATTACAATCAATCAGAAGATTGCTTCTGATATCCGTTTGGATGATAAGGCTATTGTATTGGCTGCTGAAGAAGATGCAGAAGACATCAGATGGAATATTGCTGACTTGAAGTTCAATAACATTCAGTTGAATAAGTTTGTTCAGGCTTCTGCAAATGATAAATTAACTATCACACTGACTCGTGAAGACAAGGAAGGTAAATATGTTGCATTCAGCAAAGCTATTTATTGCTATGATGCTGATGGAGAAGTAACAGATGATTATAAGGAAGCTGTTACCTTTGGATTCTCTGTAAATGGTGAGACTGGTAAGGATAAGACTGGTACTTTGACATTTGCAGGTGAAGAATACACTTGGGAACAGATTCTGCCCAAAAATTATACTATTACTTTGGTTGCAACAGAAGGTTCTTCTCAATTCTTCACAGCCGATGCGACATTGAAGGTTTCTAACCCGACTGCTGCCGCTATCAAGTTGGTTGCTGAATTTGTAGAAAATAAGACTTTGCAGGCTGTTGGTGTAGTAGATCCTACTAAGACCATAGCAGCTGGAAGACCTATCAATTATGACTTGCTGAAAGGTATTGTAAAGAGCGAAAATGTAACAATTGACAAATATATTGATGTTGATTATGAAAATTATGTAGCATCTGGCTCTACCAATACTAAGGATATGGCTTCTCAGAACTGGTTCGAAAAAGAAGGTTCTACTTTGACTGTCTATGCTTATGACGAAGATGGAGCAAAAGAAAAGCCTGCTCAGTTCGACCGTCTTGACAAGACACGCAATATCCGCATCGAATATCACTTGTTTGACAATGCAAAGAATAAGGATGTATTTGAATTCCCGATTGTAGTGAAGAGTGCTGTATATAGTGCTACTCCTGAAAAGGTAATTACAATGACGGAAGACAAACTGAGTGCTGTATTTGGCGGTGCTAACAACACCAATTTGATTAAGGTAGCTGATATTACGAAAGCTGTATTGGCTGCTGGTCCGGATAAGGGTAAAGAATATCAGTTGTTCAATGTTGCTGCTGGTGATCCGACAGTTTATACTTATAACAATTATGGCACACTTGCTAAGACTCCTGTTGCTGCCGGTGCAAATGATGTTATTGCTAGCACTTACGTTGTAAATGATAATGGTCTGATGATTGAAATCGAATTGAGTGATTTGGCATTCTTCAATTATACCGCAGCACAAATCATGGACGCACAGAATGGCAAGGCTCATTACTATCTGCCTTATCAGACTCTTGTTGATATCAAAACGAATGCAACTGCTGACGAAAAGGCGGCTAATACACTCTCTTGGAATGCTTTGTGGAACTCTGTTAAGGACTTGACTGCCAATGTTGAGGTTGAAGAAAATATCTTCGAAACTCAGGACTTGTTCACAGCAGCAGTAGATCCTAAAGATAATGTGGTTGTTGGTTCTTTGGAATTGAATACTGCTGCTTACAATGCTATAAAGAAACTTGCAGAAACAAATGAAACTGCAGCTGCAAACTTGGCAAACATTGATATGTTCAAGAAGTATGCTGATAAGATTCCGTTCAAGACTGTAACAGTAAGTATTGATTCTACTCCTAAGAATGTAGATTCTAAACTGTTGAATGGTCAAGCTACAATTGACTATGTAGATAAAGCTACTGGTGAGAAGTTTGCTACAATCAGCGGTTCTACAATTAAGGCTGTATTGGCAACTGGTGTATCAGTTCCGGGTGACGAAGTTGAAGTACCGTTCAAGTTGACTATCAATGATGCTTGGGGTAAGACAATGGTTTACCAATTCACTGCTACATTTACTACAAAGTAATTATACTTGAAAGATAAAAGCCAGCTTCTCTTCGTGAGAAGCGGCTTCTACCTAAAGTTATAAACTCTTTCAGTGGGGAAAGAACTATCCATAAATAGGAAATGTTTCTTTCCCCGCTTTTTTATTTTTTAATTGTAGATTTATACTATCAACACATCAGATAAAAAATCTATGAGCACTGAAATATGTAATAGACGGTAAGCGCGATGCCATTCAAGGCATCCAGTATTCAGTATTTTCCTTCCTATGTCGCTTTACCCATGCACGCAACTCATCCAAAGTATGCACTCCATGTTCCAAAACAGCTTCGTAATACTCCACTCCATGAATCTCTTCTTCGTCGGGCGTATCATATTTCAGTTGCAAGATGGTGCGGCGGGTTTTGGGTGTGAGGCGTGCTACGATGCGATCGGCTACTTTCTCAAAGAAACCGTCATATCGGGTGCCGCTTTCGATATGAATCATGTCTATCTGCCACAATTCACCGTTATCAGCCTGATACCAGGCATGCCAGGCTATGCAATGCTCGTCGGTATGCAGCCCGTTGATACATTTGATTTCGGTGATGTGCGGATTCTGTGCCAGCTTGGCCATGATGCCGAAACTCATTTCTGTTGTAATGCCACGGGAGTAGATGTGCAGGTCGATGTCCCGATGTTTGCATAACAAACCCATGCGGAGCGAACCCACCAACCGACATTCTGCGCCTGCCGATTCCCATAAATCCTCTACACCGCTTTGGCGAAGCACTTCACGGGCACGCACCGACTGCTTTTGCGAATACTCTAAAATACTGTCCATATTTGTCTTAAATTTAAGAAATTTGCGAAGATACGGCATTTATTTTAAATGGCAGTTCTGTTTATTCATTTAAAAAACGTACTTTTGTAAAATAATAAACAAAACCTTTTTAACTTTTAATTCTATTATGAGAACATACATTGGTTATCTCTCTTGCTTTTTACTTCTTTTGTGTGGCTGCTCTTCGCGCCCCACGAGTGTTTCTTCACCGGATGGACACATCGCACTGACCTTTGCTTTGGACGAAGCCGGAAATATGAGTTATGCCGTCACAGTGAATGGGGCGGACTTTATTCTTCCTTCTCCGATGGGCTTTGAAGGACGTGACGGCGTGAACCTGGCCGAAGGTTTCCGGGTGGAAAATACGGAGTTTGCTTCGAAAGACGAGGCGTGGACACAGCCTTGGGGCGAAAACAAGAACCTGCGCAATCATTACAACGAAATGGCGGTACACCTCAAGAATGCGGCAGAGACCCGATTGGTGGCACGCTTCCGCGTGTTTGATGACGGATTGGGGTTCCGCTACGAATATGAAGTGCCCGATGCAGACAGTCTTTTCATTATGAATGAACTGACGGGGTTCCGGATTGCCAACGACGGCACATCCTGGTCTATACCTGCCAGCTTTGAAACCTACGAACTGCTTTATCGCACACAACCTATCAGCCGGATAGACAATGCCAATACTCCCATGACCTTCAAGACTGAAGACGGTGTTTATGCCAGCATACACGAAGCGGCACTGACTGATTTCCCCGAAATGACATTGAAGCATACGGAAGGTTGCAGTTTCGTTGCCGAACTGGCTCCTTGGCCCGATGGCGTAAAGGCACGCTTTGAGGGAGGAAAGTTCACGACACCATGGCGTACCATACAGATAGCTCCTCAGGCAGTGGGACTGATTAACTCAGCACTCATATTGAACCTGAATGAACCTTGTGCACTGGAAGGTGACCTTAGCTGGATACGCCCCATGAAGTATGTGGGCATCTGGTGGGGAATGCACCTCGGTGTGGAGACCTGGGCAATGGACGACCGCCACGGTGCCACTACGGCCAATGCCAAACGCCACATCGACTTTGCGGCAGCCAATAACATAGAAGCCGTGATGTTCGAAGGATGGAACGAAGGCTGGGAAAGCTGGGGAGGCATGCAGACATTTGACTATACCAAACCCTACGCCGACTTCGATATGGACGAGGTGGTGCGCTATGCCAATGAAAAAGGAGTGCAAATCATCGGGCACCACGAAACGGGTGGAAACATCCTCAACTACGAACGCCAGCTCGACGCTTCTTATAAATGGTATGCCGACTACGGCGTGCACAGCGTAAAGACCGGTTATGCAGGCGGACTGCCCAACGGACATAACCACCACGGGCAATACAATGTGCGCCACTATCGGCGCGTGGTGCAGACGGCTGCCAAATATCAGACCACGATTGATGCGCACGAACCCATCAAGGATACAGGCATCCGCCGTACTTATCCCAACATGATGACCCGCGAAGGTGCACGAGGCATGGAATGGAACGGATGGAGCGAAGGCAATCCGCCCGAACACCATGTGCTTCTTCCCTTCACCCGTCTGCTGGGAGGCCCCATGGATTATACACCGGGCACGTTTGACATCCTGTATGACCGTACCCGCAACTCTCCTCGCCGTAAGAAATGGAACGATTTGGATCAAGGTAACAGTCGCGTGAATACCACATTGGCCAAACAGATAGCCAACTGGGTGGTGCTCTATTCGCCTCTGCAGATGGCTTCGGATCTCATTGAAAACTACGAAGGACATCCTGCTTTCCAATTCTTCCGCGACTTCGATGCCGATTGTGACTGGTCGGAAGCTTTGCAAGGAGAACCGGGTGAGTTCATCGCAGTGGTGCGCCGGGCTAAAGACAAATATTTCTTGGGAGCTACGACCAATGCCGAGGCACGCAACCTGACGATTCCTCTGTCTTTCTTAGAGGAAGGAAAAACTTACCAGGCGGTGATTTATGCAGACGGTGAGGATGCCGACTGGGAAACCAATCCCACATCCTACGAGATAGTGAAGCGCGAAGTGACTTCCGCCGATACGTTGGACGTGAAGATGGCTAAGGGTGGGGGACAGGCCGTAACCTTCCTGCCTCTGTAAAGCCGCAGCTTGTGAACCTGAAAAGATGAACCTTTAAATAATATACGTATGAAAACAGACAAAAAACGCAACCCCATTACGTGGGTGCCTACCG
>JAUNIV010000208.1 GCA_030523385.1 Bacteroidales bacterium
TAGAAAGAACACGACCGTTGTATTCCATGCGAAGTGATACTCTTCCGCTTTGTGTGAATTTAATAGCATTGGATAAAAGGTTTCCGCAGACCTGCATGATACGCTCCTTATCGCCCATTATGATAACATCGTCATTGCACTCCACTTTCAGACACAAGTCCTTTGCTTCTGCCAAAGGAGTAAATTCCGTCAATAAAGCGTTTGCCATGCCCTGCAATCGGAACGGGGTGATATTCGCACTCTCTTTTCCACTATCCAGCCGGAAGAAGTCAAGTAACGTGTTCAGCATGGCAATCATCCTGCCTGATGCCTGCAAGATGCTTCCTGCATAGCGGCTTGTGTTGTCCGTACCATGTCCTTGTATCAGTTCCGCATAGCCGTGTATGGCTGTCAGCGGTGTGCGCAGTTCATGGGTAATGGTGTGCATGGCTTTCTTGCGTGAAGATATTAGTTCCTTGTTTTGCATATCCGATTCATGGAGTTGCTTTATCAGGCTGACAGTCTTTGATTTGTACCGTCTAATACGGCGTATACCCCTGTGGATGATGATATAAGAAACAACCAAAAGAAGAAATAGAAAACCCGTCAAACTGCCAATTTGCAGGAACGAGCGTTCACGCATGGCAGTTATCTCTACCTCACGTTCTTGCAAGTCACGTTCTACTTTCCTGTCCATTTGCCCAATGAGCGATTGCAATTGTCGGTTCAGTTCGCTGTTGCGCATGGCGAGGCTGTCGGCGTGTTCCGACAAACGGCGGCTTTGCGCCTGTTGTTGCGCAATCTCCTTGCTGTTCAGCGAGTGGAGCATGGATGTAGTTGCGGTTGGTTTCGGCTTTTCCTTCTTACCGAACAAGCCTAAGAAACCTTTACGCTTTGGCTTCTGCGGTTGTTCCTGTGCGCTTCTTGCCGCAATGACGGGTACTCGCTCGGTAATCATCCGATTCAAGTTTTCCTGTTCATCCAATACTTCCACAATGCCACGAAGTAACCCTTCTTTGCTTTCCAACAAATGACGCACACTGTCTATCCGTCCTGCCAGATAAATCGTTTTGAAACGGCATAGCAGGCTGTCCATCGCCATACGCCGAATATGGTAATGCTCCAAATCCTCATCTTCCCACTCCAACACGCTTTCGCCCAAAAGGGAAAGCCCGGTCATTTCTCCGTAAACATGATGCACTTTTTGACGAAAACTGTTTATACGTCTGTTCTCCGTTTCCAATTTCTCAATTTCTTTCCATTCATGAAACCACAGGTACATGATGCCGACTGCCAGCAGGCACATCAGCAGGTAGCCAGTGGCAATCAGTATGCGAGGGAATCTTGTTCCTATAGTATTTTTCATTTGATTATTCCTTTTTAATCATGCAGTCCATAGTTCTATCTTAACCACAAGCTGCATACGTTATAGCAATCTTTGTCAGCACTGACATTATCCTAACGGATTGTCACCATCTTCGCCATTACCTGAACCGCACACGCACCGCCTTCACTTGCTTGTCGAAGCCAAAGTCCGCAAAATCCTTTGCGGTGGTCTCCGCTTCCACTATCTTGTTCTGTACGATGGCTTGAGTATGGATTTCATTTCGATTCTCTACGAATAACTGCCGATAGCGTAGTGGTGACATGCCACTTCGGGCTTTGAAGAATTTTCCAAAGAAGGAAGTGTTGGGAAAATGAAGTTCGTAAGCTATTTCCTTGATGGAAAGCTGCGAGTAACGGAGTTCCCGCTCCATTTCCATGAATACCATTTCATTTATCCATGCTGTTGGCGTTTTTCCGCTTGCTTGTTTTATCGTTGTCGCCAGATATTTGGGTGTCACGCACAGTTCCGATGCATAGAATATCACCTTACGCTCTTGCGTGAAATGTTCTGAAAGTAAATTCATAAACCTGCCAAACAATTCCTCTGCGCGAGTCTTGTAGCGACAGTCCTTTTCTATAATGGGAATTGCATATAACCCGATTCTTTTCTCTTTATACAACAATCCTATCATGGATGACAACTCAATAAAACTCAATCCTGTAGAATAAGCCATGTTGTCAAAAGTCATGTTCCCTTGACTTCTAATGATTTCCTTCAGAATCTTTTCCTTTGCATTTTCCATGCTTCTTTGCTTAATCTTTTTAATCAGAATAAATACTATATTTAAACAAAAGCAACCAGTGACATACGGCATATCAAATGAACATGAAGAGTGAGCTATTTTCTATTACCGTTTTGCCACAGGATGCTTGTTTATTATCTATTCCGTACCTCCGCCCAAAGCGTGGTACAGGAGGATTACACCTTGTATCTCATCATATTTGTTTGAGACTTGGGTTAATTGTGAGGCGAGAAGTGTCTGCTGGGCGGTCAAGACTTCCAAATAGGAGGTTGAAGTACTGTGTTCCATCAGCCGACGTGTGCTGTGAACAGCTGATTCAAACTCTTCCACACGCTGTTTGTCAAGGACTATGGAGGCCTGCGCAGTCTGCCATTGCTTCAAGGCATTGTTCACTTCCGCTCCAGCATCAAGCAGTTTCTGACTGAAAGCAAGCACGGCCTCTTCCTGTTGTGCCTTGGCTATTTTCAGATTGGCGATGTTCGTTCCCCGATTAAACAGGGGCTGTGTCAGCGAAGCGATACTGCTCAACAGCCATTTTCCGGGATTGACGATAGCCATGCCGGAATTGTTGGTCCAGCCGGCAGAGCCTCCCAGCGTGATACGGGGATAAAAAGCTGAACGCGCACTGTTGGTCGCATAGAAGGCTTGCGCCAACTTCCATTCCGCCTGCCGCACATCCGGACGACAGCTTAAAAGTTCTGCCGGAACACCGATGGAAATCTCTGCCGGAAAGTGCAGGTCGAACAGGTCGCTCCGTTCTATGGATTGCGGAGCCATTCCCAGCAAAGTCGAGAATGTATTCTCCAGCTCATATATCTGCCTTTGCAGTGAGAGGATGGAAGATTCTGCTTCCAACAGTGAGGCTTTCGACTGTGATATGGCAGCTTCGGTCTGCTCTCCGATTTGTTTCAATGCCTGCATGGTACGGACATTTTCCTTCCATTGTTCCACCGTCTCGCAAGTGATGGCAAGTTTCTTGTCTAAGGAAACGAGTGAATAGTAGGTATCGGCTATTGTTGCCAAAAGTTGCGTTTGTACAGCCTGTTCATAAGCAAGGCTCGCTTCCATTGCAGCCCGGCTGCCTTTTTTTGCATTACGCAGGTTGCCGAAAGCATCTATTTCCCATTCCGCCGATGCGCCAAGTGAATATGTCTTGGTGGTCTTTGAACCATCGAAGCTACCCAGTTGTCCTTCCGGTACAAAAGACACGGAAGGCAAGAAAGCAAGTTTTGATGCGGTCAGAGCCGCTTTCGCCTCTTCCGTCCGCAACCGAGCTGTCTGCAAGTCCGTATTATTTTGCAATCCCAGTTCTATCCATCTTACAAGGATGGAATCCGTAAACAACTCACGCCATGAAAGACGGGCAAACAAACAGGTATCGGCATTCACAACTGCTGTATCGCGGTAAAGCCTGTCCACCTCTACCGGAAAATCTTCTGCTCTATGATAATTGGTATATACTCCGCAACTACTGAATAGAGGGACGACCAGCAGGAATCTTATTATTCTTTTTTGATTCATATCTTTTTTACTTTAGGATTACACATTTCGCTATTCTGTTTTCCTTTTTGGCATTACACGCTCTTCGACTGTTTGGAAAACAATAAACAACACCGGGACTACAAATAATAACGCAGTCGTTCCGACAAGCATTCCACCTACAGTTCCGACACCCAGCGATATATTTCCATTGGCGCCGACTCCGCTTGCAAACACCAAAGGCAACAGTCCGATAATCATTGTCAATGCCGTCATGAGGATAGGACGCAGACGTGCCGTTGCTGCCGACAATGCCGCTTGAGAAATGCTCATTCCATGTCGACGGCGTTCTGATGCGTATTCCGTCAATAAGATAGCAGTCTTGGATAATAAACCTATAAGCATAATTAATCCTGTCTGTATATAGACATTATTTTCAACTCCGAACAGTTGGGCAAACAGAAAACTGCCTAACAGACCGAATGGAATGGAAAGCATTACCGCCAAAGGAATGAACAGGCTTTCGTAAAGCGAACAGAGTATGATATAGATGAACAGAATACAGATGATGAATATCACTACGATGGAAGTACCCGACGATGCTTCTTCGCGTGATATGCCTCCCAATTCGTATCCATAACCGGCAGGCAAAGTCGTCTTTGCCACCTCTTGGACGGCATTAATGGCATCACCGGAACTGTAACCCGGATTGATTGCGACATTGATCGGGATTGAGCTGAACAGGTTGAAACGGCTCAAGCTTTCGGGACCGTATTCCTTGGTCAGTGTAATAAATTGGCCGATGGATGCCATCTCTCCGCTCGAAGTGCGCACAAACATGTTATTCAGGGCGTCCTTGTCAAGACGGTATTCCGGTTTCGCCTGAATCATCACGCGGTAAATCTTGGAGAATCGATTGATGTTCGACGCATAGTTTCCGCCTACGTAGCATGACAACACATTTAATACATCGGCAGGTGAGACATCAGCCTGCTTGCATCGGGCAGCATCCACTTCTACACGATATTGCGGATACCGGGTGTCAAATGTCGTCATGGCACTTTGTATTTCCGGTCGGGCATTCAGTGATTCTATAAACTGCTGGGTATTGGCAAAGAATGTTTCCATATCACCACCCTTACGGTCTTGCATGTGTATTTCGATTCCGTCAGTAGAGCCATAGCCCATAATCATTGGCGGAGCAAAGGCAAAGACTTGTGCATTCTTTATATCTGCTGTCATGGCAAACACCATCCCTATGACGGCATCTTTGCTGTTCTCTTCTCCTTTTCGTTCATCCCATGGTTTCAATTCCAAAATAAGCGTGGCTGACGAACCACTTGCTCCACCGCTAAGGAAATTATAACCTTGAATGGAGGCATACAATTGGACTTGTGGTATGTTCTGAATACGCTGTTCTACCTCTTTTACTATATTCTTTGTTTCAGATAAAGTGGTACCGGGGGCAGCATTTATAGCAACGAATACATTCCCTGTATCCTCTTCCGGGATAAGTCCCGTTTTTGTTGTTTTGAGCAATACTACAAGCAACA
>JAUNIV010000209.1 GCA_030523385.1 Bacteroidales bacterium
GAGTTCCCCGAACAAGAACTGAAAAGCTATCGGGACAGAATATGGCATCTGTAAAAAGCTTCGCGATTTTCGGTATGTACTTTCCTTAGGATACAAAAAACGGGTTAATCTCCGCAAATTTGCGGAGATTAATGCATATAACCACCGCAAAATCGCTATTCCTTGTTGCATGAAATCATTCCTATCCGGAATTCATGGAGGAACTTAACTACAACTTACCAAGTTCTTTATACAACCGCTGCACCGGAAGCCCCATGACATTGAAATAACTGCCCGATATGCGCTCTACCCCCACAAAGCCTATCCATTCCTGGATGCCATAAGAACCGGCCTTATCCATCGGACGATAGTGCTGAACGTAGTAGCGTATCTCTTCATCGGTCAGCGTGGCGAAGGTGACATCGCTCACCGTAGAGAAACCGCGCTGAAACTCCTGCGTGGTGAGGCACACACCCGTTATCACCTGATGCGTCTTGCCCGAAAGCGCACGAAGCATGCGACAGGCATCCTCCTCGTCTGTGGGCTTTCCCATCACCGTGCCATCTAACCAGACAATGGTGTCGGCTGTGATAATCAATTCATCGGGCTGCATGCACTCCCTGTAGGCTGCCGCCTTTTCACGCGCTATATATAAAGGTATCTCCTCTCCCGTCAGCGTATCGGGATAGGTTTCCTCGATGCCGGGCAACGTCTTTACCTCGTAATTGAGCCCCAACCCCGACAGCAACTCCTTGCGCCGGGGAGAATTGGATGCAAGGATGATTCTATATTTATTCAGATTTTCAAGCATAGTCTATTCTTCTTTTTACCAACCAAAGGCCCGTTCGTGAGCCATCCATTTTCCTTGTGCCTTCAGCACCTGTTCCACCACATCGCGACCGCAACCATAGCCTCCTTTGTGGTGTGAGATATAGGTGCAAACCTCTTTTATCTCAGGTGCGGCATCGGCCGGACAGCAGGGCAAGCCGCAAAGGCGCAACACCTCATAGTCGGGTATGTCATCGCCCATGTAGAGAATCTCTTCGTCCTTCAGCCCGTATTTTTCTTTCAGGTGGGCATACTCCTTCGTCTTGACGGCTGCACCGAGATAGACATCGCTGATGCCCAATCCTTCGTAGCGCTTACGCACGGCTTCCGTCTTTCCACCCGTAATGATGGCTACATGCAGACCGCACTTCACGGCCAACTGCAATGCGTACCCGTCTTTGATATTGACCGAGCGCATGGGCTCGCCATTGGGATGCAGGTAGATGGTTTCTGCACTCAGCACTCCGTCCACGTCGAAGACCAGTGCCTTTATCTTTTTCAAATCATAGTTTATCATGGCTGTTTCCGGTTATAAATGCTTTTGCTTATTTTCTCGTATAGTTCGCGCAAGGCGGGTTCGTCGGCCAGCAGTTCCAAATGACGGTCCATCACATTCACATCCTGCCGCACTGCCGGACCTGTCTGTGCCTGCACTGGCGAGAGCCGATGCACCTTCTGTGCCGTCTCGTCCACCAACGGGAGCATCACCTCGAAGGGAATGCCCTGTCCGGCAAGTATCTGCGCACTGAGCGCGTACATGTGATTGGCAAAGTTGCAGGCAAACACTGCGGCCAGATGCAGGTACTTGCGTTGTTCGGAATCGGCCCGATAGACCAACGGACTCAACCGTCCGGCCAGTTCGCGGAGTATTTGCCACTCTTCTTCGCCGGAGGCTTCTATGAAGAAAGGAACCGTGTGGAAATCTACCGGACGCTGCTTGCTGAATGTCTGCATGGGATAAAGCACACCGTAGCGCGGAAGCAATCCTTCCCACAGGGTCATGGGGATGCTTCCTGCCGTATGTACAAACAAAGCGTCTTCCCTGCCCCGCACCAAGTCCGGAGCCAGAGCCTGCAAGGCCGTATCCTTCAATGCCACGATATAGACATCGGCATCCTTACGGATGTCTTCCACCTCCGTGGTGTAGCCGGTCGACAATGTTGCTGCCAACTCCGATGCCGACTGCGCGGTGCGGCTATAGACCTGCACCACCAAGCATCCTGCATCCTGCAACGCTTTCCCCAAATGGGTGGCCACGTTGCCTGCACCTATCAGTACCACCCGCATAGGGTTATCTCCTGCCGTCACTTGCCGCCGTATTTATTGATATGTACTTTCTCCCATTGCAGATGGTCTTCATTGAAAGGCTTGCGTTCCATGCCCTTGTGGCCGATGGCTATGATAGAAACGACTTGCAACTGCAAGGGTATATCGAGCACGCCGTGCACATATTCGCCGGAGGGCATACCATCAGCGGCATAACGTTCGCGCACCTGTATCCAGCAGCTTCCCAGCCCCAAGTCTTCGGCTTGCAGCTGTATCATGATGGAGGCTATGGCGGCATCTTCTATCCATACATCGCTGGCCAGCGGGTCGGCCAAGACCACGATAGCCAAGGCTGCACCGGACAGGAATGCCGAACCCGACTCCTTGCAGTGGGCGAGTTTTTCCAGCGTTTCCTTGTCATCCACCACCACAAACTGCCAGCAATTACTGCGTTTGGAAGAGGGAGCCATCAGGGCGGCTTTCAGCAGTGCCACCACTTCTTCCTGTGTCAATTCTTCCTCCGTGAACTTACGCATGCTGCGTCTGCTCTTTATCAAATCACTAAACTTTTCCATACTTCTGTTGTGTTACTTCGTTTGGGAAACAAAGGTAATAAAAGTTCATGAAAGACACTTCATCGTTTGCAAAAGACTTCGCAAAAACGGACAGATATGTTGATATAAGAAGTATGCCTACACCGCAAAAAAACAGTCTTCTTTAAGTGTGCTTAAGCTAAAGTTTGGCCAAACTTTGAAAACCGAATATTCATAAAACACTGAAAACCAAGCAAAATCATTTCAGCCTTATATATAATATAAATAAGAAGAAGAAAAATAAAAGAAAACACTTCTTCTTCTTCCGAAGCAGAAGTGTAAAAGAAAGATGGTTTCTGAAGAGGATTTTGATAGTATCAAACCGGTGATTTGATGCTTTAAAAAATTTTTTTCGTCCTTTAAAAAAAATTTTTGGTACGGTCAAAATTCCAAGAAGACACTTTGTTTTTGCACAAAGGTATTTCCACACATTGATCAGAAACTATATTTCAGCTTCATCCAAACTTCTGAATTACGGTCGTACATGGCAAACTGGCCGCTGTCGGCATGAAAGAGGTCGTAGCCAAGCACGGCGTGTATCTGGTCGGTCAGGGCATAGTCGACACTCAAACGGTTGTACACTCCACCGTTTGTAACGTCAATGTATGCGAATGTGGAAAGATTCAGCGTATTGTGCAATAAATCTTTGGAGATTCTTACAGTTGCCATGCCTGTATTGCGATAGGAGGAAATGTCCCGAAGACTGCCGCTGATGTATTTGTGCGAATACTGTACGCCGAGCTGCCAGTCGTTGCCTGCATACCAGTCCATGCCGATGAGGGCATTGGTCGTGTTGCGTGTCGTAACCTCGGCTCCGACAATCGGTTCTTGGGCCTCGCCGAAATATTCCGCAGCCTCAGCACGCAGCACAAACTTACCGAACGGCACAGACAAGTCGGCACCGAGCATTGTCATGCGGCGGTATTCGCCCTCGCAGAGCAAAGAGCCGTCGGGAGCAAGTGTCTTGCGGAAAACCGGCATCTTGTTCCATGTGCGCAATGCGGAGACGCAAAAGTCCACTCCGCTGAGATAGGCTCCCACACGGCCGCCATACTCAATATTCTTAAACCGTTTGTCCGGTTGGTTCCCCATACTGATTGTGTATGGGATGTCAATTCCGGGCAAACTGACTGCCCACGGGTTCCGGCTGTCCACAGGCAGTTCATAGAAAGAACTGACAGGGATGACCACTGCTTCGGCGCTCCATTGGGGACGGGTGTATCTTACCCTTAGGGCATTTACGGGTATGCGTATGTCGTCATAGTCCTGAGCGAGGAACTCGGTGAAGTCCATCGGTGAAACGATGTCGGCGATGCGCACGGCATCGGCCACGCCCCACGTTATGATTTGCCGTCCGGCGCGTATGTCCCACCCCGAATGTCCGTAATAGAGATACGCCTCGCGCAGGAAGAATCCGCTCTGACTATCTATCAGACTATTATACACGGCGTTGGCAGAAACGAACATGCCGGCATCGCCTTTCTCCAGTGTCAGCTCGCCGCGCACACGGCTGCGTGAAGACATCCAGTCGCCCGGCGATGAGGTGCGCAGGGCGTGGTAGGTATCGATAAAACCCTTCACGCCTACCTGCAACTGCCCCTCTTCCTCCTGCGCTGAGACAGGAAGAAGAGCAAGACAGAGCAAAGAAATGAGGAACAATCGTAGCAGTGTCATAGGCCTTTCTCCAATTTTGAGACCGTGAACATAGAGGCGTCCAGCTTCATGTCATACTTCGGATTCTTCATCACGATGACGGTCTTGTGTCCCGTCTGCACGTTCTCCATCACCATGCGGTGTTTGGTCCAGAATCCCTGCACTTTGCTAATCTCGGACACCGTGAGCACACGGTGCAGCTTGTCCAGCTTGTCGTAGTATTCCACGCGGATGCCCGTCAGGCAGTCCTGCGCCACCCACGTCAGCTTGCGGCTGTAAATCTCGCGCTTGTCCACGGGCACGGATTCCACCACCCAGCATTCCCGTCCGTCGCGCGTCTCCGTGCGCAGCAGTTTGTGAGTGTCCTCGTCGATATTCCGGTCGCCCATGTCATCGTATGTAAAGTCGGTTCCCATGAAGTAGTCGGTCTTTGATGATGAACCGCTGATGCGCCGTGTCTTCTTCATTGCGGGCAGATAGAGCCATTTGTCGTCATCCTTGCCTATCTCGTCATAGTCCCATGTGAGGAATCCTGTGCCTTTCACGTCGCCCGGATAGGTGAAATACATAATCTTCTTCGTGTCCTTGCCCACGTCCATAGCCCACGACTCCACCTTGCGTTCTCGCTTCGTGCCATTTTTCTTCACAAGCGTCAGTTCCATCTGCGCATAGCGAGTGTCGCCATCCGGACGGTCGTCCACTTTCTTCATTATGTCACGCCCTGTGAGCGTCTGTGCCTGCGCGGCCATAGCCACAAGCACCATCCCGAATACTAAAAATGCCTTTTTCATTGTTGTATCTATTTATATTGATTATTTG
>JAUNIV010000210.1 GCA_030523385.1 Bacteroidales bacterium
GTCTTTAGAGTCACAGTCAGATAGAAACTATAAGAGGGCATGTATTCGGCATGCCCTCTTTCTTTACATTCTGCCTGTCGTTTTTAATAGCAAAACGTACCACTTTTCAGCATTTACTTGATGCCAAACCATTCTCAAAGTCTATAATAATGCCACTAACCTGCTTGTGAACGTCCGATTTGGCGCCTTAAAAAATTTTTTTGCTCCTTTAAAAAATATTTTTGATACGGTAAAACAGATGATTTGATACCGTAAAAAATCCGCTTCCAAAGGAGGGAAAAAACATACTTCCGGCAAATGGAAATGTAACACCTGTTTTCTTGCCGTTTCTTGAAAATAATGCTTAATTTTGCCTCAACCAAATACAAACAAGTATGAACAAGAAACTATTATTCTCCCTGCTCCTTGCAGGAACAAGCTTAGGCACCCGCGCTGAGGAAGCCCGCTTGTTGCGCTTTCCGGCCACCAACGGTTCGGAAGTGGTATTCTCTTATGGAGGAGACTTGTACAAAGCACCCATAGGCGGAGGTGAAGCCCAACGGCTGACCTCGCATATCGGTTATGAAATGTTTGCCCGATTCTCGCCCGATGGGAAATCCATCGCCTTCACGGCACAATATGACGGCAACACCGAAGTCTATCTGATGTCCGCCGAAGGAGGCGAACCCCAACGACTGACTTACACCGCCACCAACAGCCGAGATGATTTGGGCGACCGCATGGGGCCGAACAACATCGTGCTCACATGGAGTCCGGACGGCAAGCAGATTGTCTATCGCAACCGAATCAGCGACGGATTTGACGGCAAGCTGTGGACCATCTCGCCCGAAGGAGGCATGAGCCGGGCCATTCCCTTGCCCGAAGGAGGCTTCTGCTCTTATTCACCGGACGGAAAGAAACTGGCCTACAACCGCGTGATGCGCGAATTCCGCACCTGGAAATACTACAAGGGAGGTATGGCCGACGACATCTGGATATACGACCCCGAAGCCGAAAAGGTGGAAAACATTACCGACAACGTGGCGCAGGACATCATGCCGATGTGGATAGGAGAAGAAATCTTCTTCATCTCCGACCGCGACCGCACCATGAACATCTTTGTCTATAACACTCGCACACACCAGACGGAGAAGGTAACCAATTATACGGACTACGATGTGAAGTTCCCCAGCTCAAACGGACAAGTCATCGTGTATGAACATGCCGGATACCTGTATAAACTGGACCCGAAGACACGTCAGTCGCAGAAGATTTCCATTACGCTGGCATCGGATAATATCTATGCCCGTCCGGAAATGAAGAAGGTAAGCGATGATATGAATGCCGCCGCCCTTTCGCCGGACGGCAAACGGCTGGCCATAACCGCACGCGGCGAGGTGTTCGACGTACCTGCCGACAAAGGTGTGACAAGAAACATCACCCGCACACCGGGTGCCAACGACCGGGAAGCCGACTGGAGTCCGGACGGACGCTACATAGCCTACATCAGTGACCGCACCGGAGAGACTGAAATATGGCTCCAGCCTGCCGAAGGAGGCGACCCCGTGCAGCTGACCAAGGACAATGACACCTACATCCGTCAGCTGATGTGGCGGCCGGACAGCAAAAAGGTGCTCTACACCGACCGCAAAAACCGCATCGTAGAAGTGGATGTAGCCTCCAAAGCGAAGAAAACCCTGATGCAGAACCCCGAAGGCGAGTTCTACGAAGTGAGCTATTCTCCCGACAGCCAGTGGATAACCTATACCAAATCGGGCAAGAACAACATGAGCGTGGTCTATGTCTATAACCTGACTTCGGAGAAAGAATATCCGGTGACCGAAAAGTGGTATGATTCCTCTTCTCCCGAATTTAGCAGCGACGGAAAATACCTCATCTTCAGTTCCGAAAGAGACTTCAACCCCATCTACAGCCGCACGGAGTGGAACCATGCCTACAACCGCATGGGTGGTGTCTATATGGCCATGCTTGCCAAAGATACGCCTTCTCCTCTCCTACCATCGGATGAAACGGTGAGCATTGCCGGAGCAAACTCTGCCGACAAAGCACCTGCCGCTAAAGACAAGGACAAGAAAGCAACCGAAAGCACACCGGCCACCACGGTGCGCATAGACCCCGAAGGCTTGCCCGGACGCCTCATCAAACTTCCGCTGAGTGCAGGCTACTATGGCAACTTCCATTCGGATGGAAAGAAAGTATGGTACTCCAGCGGACGCGACACGAAAGTATTCGACCTGGAAGAGCAAAAGGAAAAGACCGTGGCCGAAGGGGCTTCGATGTCAGTGACTGCCGATGGAAAGAAAGCACTCTTCTTCCAAAAAGGAAACCTCTATGTGAACAACTTCCCCTGCGACAAGGCTTCGACAGACGATGCCGTGAACCTGAACAACATGGTGGCTACGATAGACTATGCACAGGAGTGGCCGCAGATATTCGACGAAGTGTGGCGTGCCTTCCGCGACGGTTTCTATCTGGAAAACATGCACGGCATAGACTGGAAAGCCATCAAGGAGAAATATGCCGTCCTGCTCCCATACGCCAAGACACGTTTAGACTTGAACTACATCATCGGCGAAATGATAGGCGAACTGGCCTGCGGACATGCTTACGTGAACCCGGGTGAAATGAAAACTCCCGAACGCATCCCGATGGGACTGTTGGGTGCCGAACTGAGCCGCGACAGCAAGAGCGGATTCTATCGCATCGACAAGATATTGCCCGGTGCCGTTTACAGCAAATCCTTGCGTTCGCCGTTGGCCGAGCCGGGAGTGGAAGTGAAAGAAGGTGACTACATCACTGCCATAGACGGTATATCCACTGCCACCGTAAACAACATCTATCAGTTGCTGGTGGGCAAAGCCAACGTATTGACCGAACTGAGCATCAGCAGCACGGCTTCGGACAAAGACGCACACAAAGTGGTGGTATCGCCCATCGACGACGAATATCCGCTGTATCACTATGCATGGGTGCAGAACAACATCCGCCGGGTGGAAGAAGCTACCGGAGGCCGTGTGGGTTACATCTACATTCCCGACATGGGTCCCGAAGGGTTGAATGAGTTTGCCCGTTACTTCTATCCGCAGCTCGACAAGGAAGCCTTGATTATAGACGACCGTGCCAACGGTGGCGGCAACGTATCGCCCATGATCATAGAACGCTTGCTCCGTCAGCCCTACCGCATGACCATGCGCCGCGGTTCTACCAAGACGGGAACCATCCCCGATGCTACGCTGGCAGGTCCTAAAGTTTTGCTTATCAACAAATATTCGGCTTCGGACGGCGATTTGTTCCCCTGGAGCTTCAAGGCTACGAAGATTGGCAAGGTGATAGGTACACGCACATGGGGAGGCATTGTAGGCATCAGCGGTCCGCTTCCCTACATGGATGGCACCGATGTCCGCGTTCCTTTCTTCACCAATTACGATGCAAAGACAGGACAATGGATTGTGGAAAACCACGGTGTAGATCCGGATATATTGATAGACAACGACCCTATCCTGGAACAGGCAGGACACGACCAGCAGTTGGAAAAGGCCATCGAAGTGATTCTTGAAGAATTGAAGAGCCGTAAGCCGTTGCCCGGTGTTCCGGCACCTCGTACACTCAAAGATTTGGGAGTGGAATAACGGATGATGTTATAATAAACTAGTATGGGCGCAAGATTTTGCGCCCATACAACGGCTTTTCCATTTAATCCGCCTTTACGATAGTATATGGCTATTGACTCTTTATTCTTTCTTTGTAAAATTATAAATTCAAACCCATTATTGTATGAAACAGAATAGATGGCATGTAACAGGAACACTGAAATTTAGTGCTTTCATTAGTTGGCTATTGTCATGCTTCCTTCTGCTATTTGCATGGGTAGGCTGCACCGAAGAGAAAGAATATGCCGCCAAGTACATGCGGGATTTTGATTTGGACAAATCCGTGCAGATGGATTTGTCTGACTTTGTCGATAGCATATCCATTATCCCTCTTGCTACTACAGACGCATCGCTGATAAAGCATCCCACCCGTCTGGCCTATGTCGGTGGACGTTTCTACATAAACGACAATCAACTAAAGATACTTGCGTTCGACCGAAGCGGGACTTTCCTCTTTTCTACGGAAACTTTGGCAGGCGAAGGCCCCAATGAATATTCCAGTTGTATTGATTTCAATGTATTGGAAAATGGGAATATAGAAATATTCGATGCTCTGAAATACAAGATACGGGAATACGATTCTTCCTTACACTGCGTGAAGAGCATCGAACTTCCCAAACAGGTGCTTCCTGCCTCCGGGTTTCATAAAATATCGGAGGATATATGTATTTTTGAGGATAAGGCTTCATTGAAGTTTTACTCGTTGGCAGACAGGCAGATTATAAAAACAGTACAACTCCCGTTCAAGGATGAAATGTCCACTATCGCAAAAGCCGGCCTGAGAGAAACAAATGGAGAACTTTATTTTTCAAACAGGACACCGGAAAGCATTTTATATAAAGTTGACCTTGAGTCGATGGAACTGCATCCGCATTATGGCTTTGATTTTGGAAATAAAAACTTTGACTGGAGAGATTTACCCGAAGGACAGAATGTATCTTTTTATCGGGAATATGTAATATCGAATGACAGTAAGGCATTTGTTGCAGATAAATTCGTCACACCGAATATCCAGATGTGCTTTGTCGTTTATAATAAAAGAATGTATTTCGCCTTATATGACGAACGAACCGGTACTTCAAGAACATACTACAATCAGGAATATTCAAAACCGCAACTAATGATTCCGGATTTATTCCAAGACAATACTTTTTATTATGTATGCGAGCCGCAGTTTCTTGATTATGTGCTCGATGCCCGACTGATGTCATCGGAAAGTATCAGAACTATAGAATCTGTCAAGGAGGATGATAATCCTGTCATTGTATGTTATAAATTGAAGTAATGAAGATTCTATCGCATCGACAAGATATTGCCCGGTACTGTTATAGCAAATCCTTGCGTTCGTCGCTGACTGAGACGGGAGTAGAAATAAAAGAAAGCGATTATATCATTTGGGACAGAAAAAATTCTGCCCCAACAGTTAATAAATTATGCGAATCAGTAGTTGGCTCTCTGATTCCAATATTAAAAATAAACAAATG
>JAUNIV010000211.1 GCA_030523385.1 Bacteroidales bacterium
CGACCGATGAGCTTGAACGAGATTATCGCATGACACAGTTTATTTTACGCACCCACAGATCATCCTCTTTTATACGTTTATCAGCGTTGACCGACCGATTATTTCTTCACTGTTTCCAGATGCTGTTCGGGCACTACGCCTGCCAGTTCGGGGTCTATCATGATACGACCGCAATATTCGCATACGATGATTTTCTTACGCATAC
Source organism: Bacteroidales bacterium (assembly GCA_030523385.1). Lineage (GTDB taxonomy): Bacteria > Bacteroidota > Bacteroidia > Bacteroidales > Bacteroidaceae > Phocaeicola. The sequence goes on from JAUNIV010000211.1 coordinate 206, forward strand.
GGATATCCAGTTGTTTCTGAGGCGGAATCTTGTTGAAGCAGCCGCCACAGGCATCACGTTGCACATACACAATGCCCAAACCGTTGCGAGAGTTCTTGCGGATGCGCTTGAAAGCCTGAAGCAAACGAGGTTCGATGGTAGTTTCCAACACTTTAGCCTTCTCTCTCAGCTTCTCTTCCTCCTGTTTGGTCTCCGATACAATCTCTTCCAGTTCGGTCTTCTTGGCTTCCAGGTCCTTTTCTCTCTCTTCCAGATTGTGGTTACTGGTTTCTATTTCTTCCGTTTTGGCTTTCTCGGCTGCCGTGTACTCCTTGATTCGCTTTTCGCAGAGCTCGATTTCCAGCGTCTGGAACTCTATTTCCTTCGTCAGCACATCATATTCGCGATTGTTGCGCACATTGTCTTGCTGCGTTTTATATTTCTCCACAGAAGCTTTGGCTGTCTCAATCTCAATTTTCTTTGTGGCGATGTTCGATTTCAGCTCCTCGATGTCGGCTTTAATCTTCTCGATGCGGGTATTCAGTCCGGCTACTTCGTCTTCCAGGTCCTGAACTTCCAAAGGAAGCTCTCCTCTCAGCGTCTTGATCTTGTCGATTTCGGACAACATGGTCTGCAACTGATACAAAGCTTTCAGCTTTTCTTCTACCGTCAGTTCGTTCGGGTCTTTCTTTGCTTCTCTTGCCATAATGTTTCTACAAATATTTAATAGGATTCGTGTTTATCCGGGTCATCTGTACGTCCAGTCCCGGACACGCCTCCTGTATGATTGAATAAAATATTTCTTTCGTGTATTGTTCGCTTTCGTAGTGCCCTATTTCGGCCACGAGTATGCTGTTTTCGTAGCTGAAATAGTCGTGGTATCTCACCTCGCCCGTGATAAACACATCGGCATTGACTCCCACTGCCTTAGGCAACAAGAATGCCCCGGCACCTCCGCACAAAGCCACCTTTTGTATCAGCCTTCCGGTCAGGCGCGTATGCTTCACACACCCTACCTCAAAAGTCTTCTTGATGCGTTTCAAGAACTCCAGTTCGGTCTCCGGCTCTTCCAGTTCTCCCACTACGCCCGACCCGACTTGCGCCCACGCATTTTTCAGCGGATAGAGGTCGAAGGCAGGTTCTTCGTAAGGATGGGCAGACAGCAGGGCTTTTACCACCGCAGCCTTCTTGAAAGCCGGAAGAATGGTCTCGATGCGCACTTCGGCCTCTCTGTGCAACTCGCCTATCTCGCCGCAGAAGGGATTGGCCCCCTCTTGTGCGCGGAAAGTTCCCTCACCTTCCAGGTTGTAGCTGCACGAATCGTAATTGCCTATGCAGCCGCATCCTGCCTGAAAGAGGGCCTTTCTCACTTCGTCGGCCTGCGCTTGCGGGACAAACGTGACAAGTTTCAGCAAGCATTCTTCTTTCGGTTCGAGGATGCTTACATTCTTCAAGCCTATCTTTTCGGCAATCTTGTAGTTCACTCCTCCCGGCGCATTGTCCAGATTGGTATGCGCAGAGTAGATGACGATGTCATTCCTGATGGCTTTCAGGATGCAACGCTCTATGTAGTCTCGTCCGGTGATGGACTTGTACCCCTTGAAGATGAGCGGATGATGCGACACTATCAAGTTGAATCCCAACTTGATGGCTTCATCTACCACGGCTTCGGTAACGTCCAGACACAACAAAGCCCCTGTTGCTTCCGCGTCTGTCAATCCGATTTGCAGTCCGGCATTGTCAAATCCGTCTTGCAAAGGCAGAGGCGCGAACCTTTCAAGGGCACTAATTACTTCCTTAATTTTCATTTGTTCGCGAAAATTTGTTTGCAAAGATACGTTTTTTCCCATGAAGCAGAAAATATTCAGGGGCTTTTCTGTTTTTTACTGCTTAAAAACTTCCATAAGATGGGTGATTGTTTTCGGCAAGTGGCTTTGGGTGCGGAAATATGAAGGTATCATCCGGAAGATTTGATACCGTAAAACGCTCCGTTTGATAGGACGAAAAAAAATTTTTGCCCTATCAAAAAAGTTTTTTAAGGCGTAATATTTCTTTTATAATTATTCATTCCTTTTTTTATCTTCTTTTGAGCTTCACGGCTTGATTTTTCAAGGCATAGCGTTCATCGACCACGCGGTCCGTGGGAAAGAAGGTGACGTAGATGCGCCATGCTTTTTCTGTGAAAGCGAATTTGCGCGCGTTGCTTCCTTGCCGTATCATCTCCAGTTTGGCTGCGATGAATGCGGCCAGCGTCTGCGGATATTCGCTGTCCTCGTGCACCACTTGGGCCGTGATGAAGAAGCCCGGTGTGTGCATGGCTGCTATCTGTTGCCATATTTGTTCTTTCATAGGTACAGGGTTAAAGTGAAAAGAGTCGGGAGCATCACTGCCGCCGACTCTCGAAATGAAAAAACATTTAAAATTGTCTATTTGTTGCATTATTTATATTAATAAGCTCTTGCAAAAAGCACGCGGCGGGCAGACGGCTTGCCTGTCACCATACACTTGCCCGGCGTCAGACTTTCCTCGTCTGCTTCGAAAGGCAGACAGCGGATGGTGGCTTTGGTTTCTTCCTTGATGCGGTCTTCCGTCTCCGGAGTTCCGTCCCAATGTGCCAGGATGAAACCGCCCTTTTCAATCTGTGCTTTGAACTCGTCGTATGAGTCAACCTTCACGATGTGTTCGTTGCGGTATTTCAATGCTTTCTGGTAAATGTTGTTTTGGATGTCTTCCAGCAGTTGCTGTACGTATTCTTCTATGCCGTCGCAAGTGCGGGTTTCCTTTTCCAATGTGTCGCGACGCATCACTTCCATCGTGTTGTTTTCCAAATCGCGGCCTCCCATTACCAAACGTACGGGCACACCCTTCAGCTCGTAATCGGCAAACTTGAAGCCCGGACGCTTGTTGTCGGCATTGTCGTACTTCACGGAGATGCCCATCGCTTTCAGTTTGTTCACGATGCCTTCCACTTTGGCGTCTATCTTCTTCAGCATTTCGTCGTTCTTATAGATAGGAACGATGACTACCTGGATGGGAGCCAGATGCGGAGGAAGCACCAGACCGTTATCATCGGAGTGGGTCATGATCAGCGCACCCATCAGTCGGGTAGATACGCCCCATGAAGTGGCCCAAACGTAGTCCAGCTTGTTGTTCTTATCTACAAACTGCACGTTGAATGCTTTGGCGAAGTTTTGTCCTAAGAAGTGTGAAGTGCCACACTGCAAGGCTTTTCCGTCTTGCATCAATCCTTCGATGGTGTAAGTGTCAAGCGCACCGGCAAAGCGTTCGTTGGCCGATTTCACTCCCTTGATGACGGGGACTGCCATGTATTTTTCGGCAAATTCACCGTAAACGTGCAGCATCTTCTGTGCTTCGGCTTCGGCTTCTTCGCGGGTGGCATGGGCCGTATGGCCTTCTTGCCATAAGAATTCGGCGGTGCGCAGGAAGAGGCGTGTACGCATTTCCCAACGCATTACATTGGCCCATTGGTTGCACAGGATGGGCAGGTCGCGGTAAGAATTGATCCAATTCTTGTAAGTGCTCCAGATGATGGTCTCGGAGGTAGGTCGGATAATCAGTTCTTCTTCCAACTTAGCGGCCGGATCCACGATAACGCCCGAACCGTCTTCGGCATTCTTCAGACGATAGTGGGTAACCACGGCGCATTCTTTGGCAAAACCTTCCACATGTTCGGCTTCGCGGCTGAGATATGACTTCGGAATGAGCAGCGGGAAATAGGCGTTTACGTGGCCTGTCTCCTTGAACATATTGTCCAGCTGACGTTGCATCTTCTCCCAAATGGCGTATCCGTAAGGCTTAATCACCATACATCCGCGCACCGGTGATTGTTCGGCCAGGTCGGCCTTCACCACCAAATCATTGTACCACTGAGAATAATTCTCGCTTCTTTTGGTAAGTTCTTTTAATTCTACTGCCATTGCTATATCGTTCTAATTTTATTTTCGATTTTATGAGTTTGCAAAATTAGTAAAAAGCACGGGAAAGAACCAACGAATTGGGGAAAATATACATGCGCGGAGAGAAAAAAGAGGTTATTGGTAATGATAATACCACCAGTATGTGTCGCCATATTCCCGTCTCATGAAGTTCTTCTCTTCTTGCGGCGAAGAAAATTCTTTCTGTCGGGACAGGTATTCGTCTAACCGTTGCATCATCAGCGTGTCTTTCTTTTCTGCGGCAAAGTCGGGGTGGATGTGTTGGTAAAGGAGCATGGCTTCGCGGTAGTAGCGTGGCAGCGTGTCTTGCTCGAAGCAATAAATTTTTACTTCGGAGGCAAACCGGTCGAGCTGCTTGTCCAGCAGGAGAGCGCACAGGTAATAATCCAATGCGGTGTACTTGCCCGATTCGTTGCGGCAGATGCATGACAGATAGTCCACCGGCTTTTCCGTGACACTCGGAGCCGCTCCCAAATAGGCATAGAGGCTGTCGGCATTCAGACAGAGGGTTTCTTGCGAACGGGGCGCGAACAGCAGGCCGTCGGCACCATAATACTGCGGATATTCAAACAGGTGTTCGCCCATCGTGCCTTCCAAAGACAAGGCGTATGCTCTGAGGGCGGTCAGCGTGCGGGTGGTTTCCAGTGACTTCACTCCCACCATTCGGGCTTCGGCGTAATTTTTATTGCGTATGGCCTTCTCCACGGCCAGCTCGTGATGGAAGTTTACATCGGAGTTTCCTATGCAAACCGTCATCAGACACAGCAACGTGAGTATGGCGAGGTTGGAGTTTGCCAGTTCCCATAGAGAGCCTTCCCGATTGAGCCACAGGCGAAACACGCGGCGCAGCGTAAAGGTGGCACCTACATATATAAGTAAAAGCAAGGGAAGCAGCAAAATCCACTACCCTGATATGCTTACTCCTAGAAA
>JAUNIV010000212.1 GCA_030523385.1 Bacteroidales bacterium
AAAGTAAAAACAGCCGTTATAACCAAAAACGGCATAAAAATTTTCGTATGAAAAAGATTTTGTTTCTGGCATTTATGTGTGTGACATGCCTTGCGCTGCATGCACAGTCATTGGCACCTGTCACATGGTCAGCCTACGGACTGACATTCGATGCGCCTAGGGGGATTCTGGTGGAAGAGGAAACGGAAGAAACATTCCTCTTGAACAACAGCAAATTCTACATCACCGTGCAGTCGCTCGTGTCGGACGGCATGACAAAGGAAGAGCTGGACGGTATGCTGAAAGACTATGCCGACGATGACGGAGTGAAAGAACAATCGGAAATACAGAGCTTCGAGCTTCCTCAGTTCTATGTCTCAACATTGAATGGCGTATGCGAAGAAGACCGCTGTATCTATGCCTGCCTGCTGTCTAAGGATGGAGGAAGCGGCTTCTATCTTTCCATTATTTATGCGGAAAGCGAGAAAAAGAATGCCGAGAAAATCCTGAATAGTTTTAAAATAGAAGAAAAGTAAGCAGATGCTTTCCTAAGGATATGTCGGGCAGTCTCCGGATTTGCCCGACATAAATACGTAAAATATTCATTGTTTGACAGGAAATCAGCAGAAAAAGCGTATCTTTGTCTGCATGTTAACTTTTAAACGAATGAATATGAATCATCTGCAATCCGGATTACTTCTTTCCATGACCGGCATTACCGCCGCTGCTTCCCTTTCATCTTGTGCCCAACAGAAGAAGGCTGAGCAACAAAAACCTTACAATATTGTGTATATCATGACCGACGACCATACGGCACAAATGATGAGTTGCTATGACCGCCGCTACATGGAAACGCCTAACCTGGATCGCATTGCCGCTGACGGCGTGCGCTTCACCAATAGCTTTGTGGCCAACTCGCTCAGTGGTCCCAGTCGTGCTTGCATGATTACGGGAAAGCACAGTTGTGCCAATAAGTTCTATGACAACACCACCTGCGTGTTTGATACCTCGCAGCAGACTTTCCCCAAGCTGCTTCAACAAGCAGGCTATCAGACAGCCCTCGTGGGAAAATCTGCTGCGAGGTATCAAACACGCAGGTTTCGATTTCTGGCAGATCGTGCCCGGACAGGGCGATTACTATAACCCTAACTTCATCACCATGCAGAATGATACGATACAGGAACAGGGTTATCTGACCAACCTCATTACCGACAAGAGTATAGACTGGATGGAGCATCGCGACAAGGACAAACCTTTCTGCATCTTGATACATCACAAGGCCATACACCGCAACTGGTTGCCCGAACTGAAATATCTGAACGAATACGAGGACGAGACGTTCACCATGCCCGATAACTTTTATGACGATTACGCCGGCCGTCCGGCTGCCGCCGCGCAAGAGATGGGTATCGTGAAAGACATGGACATCATGTATGACACCAAGATGCTGAACATGGACAAGGACTCCCGACTGAAAGGGGCTTACTTGAGCTACATCGGACGGCTGAATCCGGAAGAGCGCAAGCAGTACGATGATTTCTATGCGCCCATCATCGAAGAGTTCTATCGCAAGAATCCGCAAGGCAAGGAACTGGCAGAATGGAAGTTCCAACGCTACATGCGCGACTATGCCAAAGTGGTGAAGACACTGGACGACAATGTGGGCCGCGTGCTCGACTATCTGGAGGAACATAATCTGATGGACAACACGCTGGTGGTTTACACCTCAGACCAAGGCTTCTACATGGGCGAACACGGATGGTTCGACAAACGGTTCATGTACGAAGAGTCCATGCACACGCCACTCGTCATGCATCTGCCCAAGGGTTTCGACCGCAAAGGCGACATCACCGAGATGGTGCAGAATATTGACTATGCGCCCACGTTCCTCGAACTGGCCGGAGTGACTGTGCCCGACGACATACACGGCATATCTCTGCTTCCGCTCCTCAAAGGCGAACATCCTGCCGACTGGCGCACATCTCTCTACTATCATTTCTACGAATATCCTGCCGAACACATGGTGAAACGCCACTACGGAGTGCGCACCGACCGCTACAAGCTGATTCATTTCTACAACGACATAGACGTGTGGGAACTGTATGACCTGCAGAACGACCCTACGGAGATGCACAACCTCTACGGACAGGCGGAATATGAACCGATTGTGGAAGAGTTGAGAGCCGAGCTGACACGCTTGCAGGAGCAATATAACGACCCGGTACGCTTCTCGCCCGACAGGGATAAGGAATGAGCCTATTAACTTAATCTACCTAAATATATACAACAGAGAATCGCATGAAAAGAATAATCCTGACGGCCGTTTTGGCCGGTGCATGCTTCGGGATGCACGCGCAAGACTATTATGAAAAACACGTCTCCTTTCCGCCCGGAGCCTCTGTGGAGCAAAAGATAGACATGGCTTCGCGCTTAGTGCCCACTCCGCAGCAGTTGGAATGGCAGCAGATGGAGTTTACCTGCTTCCTTCATTTCGGTATCAATACCTTCACGGGACGCGAATGGGGCGATGGCACTGAAGACCCAAACCTGTTCAACCCCACGGAGCTGGACTGTGAACAATGGGTACGTGCCTTGAAAGAAGGCGGATTCAAGATGGCCATTATCACTGCCAAGCATCACGACGGTTTCTGCCTATGGCCCACCCGAACCACCAAACACTCTGTGGCTTCTTCTTCCTGGAAGAACGGACAGGGCGACGTGGTGCGCGAACTGCGCAGCGCTTGCGACAAGTATGGATTGAAGTTCGGAGTCTATCTTTCGCCGTGGGATCGCAATGCCGAGTGCTATGGACAGGGCGAGGCCTACAATCAGTTCTTTGTAGAACAACTAACCGAACTGCTTACCAACTACGGCGAGGTGCACGAAGTATGGTTTGACGGCGCCAACGGCGAAGGACCTAACGGCAAGAAGCAGGAATATGATTGGGATGCCATCCTTTCCACTATCCGCCGTTTGCAGCCCAAGGCTGTGACTGCCATCATGGGCGATGATGTGCGTTGGGTAGGAAATGAAGGCGGTTTGGGACGCGCTACCGAGTGGAGTGCCACCGCACTTACTCCCGGCTGCTATCCTCGTCGCACGGAACAAAACCAAGCATTGGGCATCGAGGCCATGTCTAAGGATTTGGGTAGTCGGGAGCTGGTGGCCAAGGCATCCGAATTGTTCTGGTATCCGTCTGAAGTCGATGTGTCTATCCGTCCGGGTTGGTTCTATCATGCCGAGCAAGACAACCAGGTGCGTTCGCTGGCCAATCTGGTGAACATTTACTACCAGTCGGTGGGTTGCAACTCCGTGTTGTTGCTCAACATTCCGCCCGACAAGCGCGGACTGATACACGAAAATGACGTGATGCGCATCCGCGAACTGACCGAATATGTGAAGAATACCTTTGCCGACAACAAGCTGAAGAACAGTGCCGAAAAATGGACGGCGCAAGTAGGCGAAAGTAAAGAATATGCCGTCAAAGCTGATGCACTGGTCAATACGTTCCTCATTCAGGAAGACATATCGAAAGGGCAGCGCGTAGAAGGCTTCACTGTAGAGCTGTTCAGCAACGGTGCCTGGCGTCCGGCTGCCGAGGGAACTACGGTGGGCTACAAGCGTCTGATTCGCTTTTCGGACAGCAAGGCCGAAAAAGTGCGCATCACAATCACGGCTTCGCGCGGAGAGGCAAACATATCAGGCATTGGCCTGTATGATGCCGAACCGCTGGTGGATAAAACCGTGAAGGTAAAACTAAGCGATGTGTCCGTAGAAGGATGGAAAGCGATAGGAGCAGAGGCCGAAGCTGCCATTGACGGCAAGCAGGAAACGGTTTGGAAAGCCGATGGGTTGGTTCCGTTGGTGGTAGATATGGGAACGGAAATGGAAGTGGCCGGATTCAGTTACGCTCCTTCGTCGGAAGAAGATTTGACGGGCACTATCTATAAGTATCACTTCTACGTGAGCACGGACGGGCAGGACTGGACAAAGTGTGATGCAGCCGGTGAGTTCAGCAACATCATGCACAATCCCGTGCCCTATTTTGTGCGCTTCGGCAAGAAGTATGCGGCGCGTTACTTCAAGTTGGAACCTGTCGCCGAGATTGACGGTAAGTCTGCCACGGCGATAGGCGAAGTGGGGATATTGCTGAAGTAAGGACGTTCTAACTGTTTTTGAAGAGGTAATGCGTGTCGGTGCTGTGTGTGGCATCAAATTCAAAGCCTTCCCATTCAAAACTTTTCAATAGTTCGGGGGAGATGATGCGGTTCTTTATGATGAATCGCGTCATCTCCCCTCTACACATTTTGGTATAAATCACTATCGTAGTGGGCTTTCCGTTTTTCCATACCTGAAATTCGGGAGTGATGACCCTCACTTCGCGCTCCACGCGTTTCCAATCGAACAGATCTTTCATCTCGCTGCTGGCCAGATTGACCAGTGTGCCTCCTTGCTCCCTGATGGCAGCAATGAATGCATCCGTCAGAATGGGTTTCCAGAAGTCGAACATGCTCACGCCGTTGTGTTCCGGCAGCTTTACGTCGCCTTCCAGTCGATAGTTCTTGATGAGGTCGAGCGGCCGCAGCAGTCCGTAGAGGAAGGAGGTTATCAACAGATGTTCTTGCGCAAAGCGGAAATCGTCGGGCGTGAAGTCTTGTGCGCCGATACGCTTGAACACGATGCCCGTATAGGCCAGCAAAGCCGGTAGTGCGGCGTTTGTTTCCGAGCAAAAGTCTTGATAGCGGAGGTAGTTTTCGGCAGCTATTTTGCTGTTGACACGCAACATGCTTTCCAGTTCGGCGGCAGCATATTGCGACATGGCAAGCGCATTTTGTATGGCCTCCGTTTGAAAGCGAGGAGTGCTGACGAAAGGCGTCTGTATTTTGCTGCGGCCGGTCATTGTTTTGGCGCAGGATATAAAAGTCATCATATTTTAAGTCGTTTTTTTAACATGGAGATTACGGAGCAAAGGTAGGTATTTTGCAATAAAACCGCTATAATTTCCCGCGGTTTTGCGTGGAGAATTGCAGAAAGTTTGGCATAATTTCCGGAAAGTTTCGCGAAACTTTTTGTTAAAGACGTGCAA
>JAUNIV010000213.1 GCA_030523385.1 Bacteroidales bacterium
TGCATCCCGAAGTGCGATACTGGTTTTGCGAGGCATTCCACAAATCGTTTGTGGGGCTGCACGTGCCATTCTTGGCTTACAACTTCTCGGATGTGAAAATACTCGACCTTGAAAATGAGCGTCGCCAAGGATGGGGCACTGGCGTAGGTGTGAGTTATGGTTACCAATGGCTCTTGCACGAACATTGGAACTTGGAGGCTACTTTCGGAGTGGGGTATCTATACCTTAACTATGACAAGTTCCCCTGCAAAAACTGTGGACAAAAGCAGACCGATCTGCACCGTCATTACTTCGGACCTACGCAGGCAGCCATCAGCCTGATCTATATATTCTGAAATGTTTAATCCCAAGATAGAAACTTGTTATGAAGCACTTTTTCCTATACATTATTATATTAGCGGGCTTGGCACAGACCGTATGTGCCAATGACTCTACGCGCACGGGCACCATCCGGGTGGCCGGACAGAACGTGACCCGCACTGACTCGCTCCTGCTGGTGGATATCACCTTCGACCTCTCCGGCCTGGAGCTGCGAAGCAACCGCTCCATTGTCTGCACTCCTGTCATACATAGGGATGACAGCCTGGCAAAACTGCCGTCATTCGTCATCAACGGACGTGACCGACAGATACTCTATCAGCGTCTTTCTGCCGACGAACAGGTTGCCATGCCTGCCTATCGTAGACAGAATGGCAAGCCACAGACTATTGACTATCACGCACGCATCGCTCGCCAACGCTGGATGGAGCGTTCGGAAATCAGCCTTGTCATGGATTCCTGCGGATGCGGATGGGACTTGCTGGCCGAACAACGCTTGCCGCTTTTTGATGTGGATGTAGCCGAACCGGCGGTGTTCCATCCTGCCTTGGCCTACGTGACTCCACAGGTGGAGACCGTCAAAGCACGTGCCCTGCAAGGCAAGGCATACTTGGATTTCCCGGTGAACCGCACCGAGATTCATCCCGATTATCGAAACAATCCCCGCGAGCTGGCAGCCATTCGCGCCACGATAGATTCCGTACGTCACAACACGTATGCTTCCATTACCGAGGTAAGCATCAAGGGATATGCCTCTCCCGAAGGCTCCTACTCCAACAACACCCGTTTGGCCAAGGGGCGTGCCGAAGCATTGTCGGCCTACATACGTAAGCTGTATGACTTTGGCGGTGCAAATATCACGGTCGGTTACGAACCGGAAGACTGGGAAGGCTTGGAACGTGCCGTAGCCGAAAGCACTTTGGCAGACAAAGAGGCGTTGCTCGTCGTCATACGCGATGCTTCGATTACCGACCCCGACCGTCGTGAGAACCAACTGAAGACCATAGCAGGCGGTGAACCTTATCGTTACTTGCTTCGTGAAGTCTATCCCGCTCTGCGTCATTCGGACTACAGTGTGAACTATACCATCAGGGCTTTCAGTGTGGAGGAAGCCAAGGAACTGATATACAAAGCTCCTTCACAGCTCAGTTTGGACGAGATGTTCCGTGTGGCCTGTACCTACGAACCGGGCAGCCCGGAATACAACGAAGTGTTTGAGATTGCCGTGAGAGTTTATCCGGATGACCCTGTATCCAACCTCAATGCAGCTTTCACTGCCTTGGCATCAGGCCGTACCGAAGCTGCCCGCCGCTACATGACGCGTGCAAAGGAAGGCTCTCACCTCGATTTGGCACAAGCCATCCTGTACATGGCTGAAGGACGTTACGATGAAGCAGAGCCTCTGCTTACCCGCCTGACCCGTTGCGGAAATGCCGAAATAGAAGCGGCAGCGAAGGAAAACCTGCGTCAGTTACATGAATTATCGAAATATGAAAAACAATATTATTAATTATTAATCAAGTGAGAAACATGAAAAAGAAGTATTTATTCAGTATGGCTACAGCCTTGCTTCTGGCTGTGACAGGTTGTTCGGATGATCTTGAAAAAGGTGCTAATGGAGGACAACCGATTGTGGGTGATGCCGTGTATATGGCGGTAAACATCATGACGCCAGCCTCTTCTGGCGTAGGTTCAAGAGCTGGTGGTTTAGATGAAGACCCTACCGGAGGTGAAAATGGTGACGGTTCTATTACCGCGCTGACAGATGAAAACTATGTACGTAGCGCAACTATTGTGTTGTATAGCGTAAATGGAGCAACAACAGAAGAAGCTCTCCAAGAGAAGAATATCAATTCGACAGGAGCAACAGTGGTCACATCTGTCTATACGGAATCCGTATTAAATCAAAACGGCGGTAATCAAGATTATGAAAATCATGATTACAAAGCAACCGTGCGAATCAATTCAGAGGACCTTGAAGCAAATGTTCCTTACAGAATATTGACAATCGTAAATGCTAATGTGGCCGATAAATTTGTGAAAGGTACTGCATTGAGTGAGGCTAAACTGGCAGAAATCGATCATTATTTGGTTGGTGACGAGAGCCTCTTGGGTCGCTTTGTCATGTCCACGCATGTGGAAAAGAATACACTTGCTACCGAAGGTGAAGAAAAGCATAGTATTATCCAATTTGATGGCACTGAAACTACCGAAGCAAAAGCAAAGGTAGCAACAGTCTGGGTGGAACGTCTGGCTGCCCGTATTGACTACATTGGAAAAGATTTCGATTTTAAAGTTGAATCTAAAGATGAGGAAACTGGAGAGACAACTGAAATCGCTACAGCCCAGCTCTTGGGAGTAGCACCTATCAATGTAGCTAAATACACGGATTCACATACAGCATACATTTTCAAGCAAGTTACACCGAGTACTGACATCAATGCCGGATTGATTACGTTAGGGGATGAAGTTCCTGTTCTGGATGTCGTAAATCCTGCACATCACGCCGGATTGAACTATGTGATTGAACCGACAACAAGTAATGCCGACAACAAGGATTTCTTGAACAGATTCGAAGCTGGTTTTATTGACAAAATCAATGCACAAACTGGACAAATGGGTTTCACGAACTTCAGTGAAAGCAAATGGACAAAGAATGATCATAATAAAACTGAAACGGTTAAAGACCGTATCATTTGCTATGCCGGTGAAAATACAATGGGTGTGGACAACCAAATTCATGGATTATCTACAGGTGTGATCTTCAAGGTTAAGTATACTCCGACTTCCTTGTTAGTTTATAATGCGGAGAATGGCGAGGTTGATGTTGATAATGAAAGTGATCATACAAGTTCTGTTTTCTATCGGGTAAATAATAAGATCTATAAGGATTTGGCTGCTGCTGAAGCTGAATTTATAGCAACAGGTACTGATAATGAAGATAGCGATCCTTTGGTTAAGCTCCGTAAAAACTTTACTAAAGCCGATTGGGCAGATGTTGAGTTCGACGTAACTGCTTTAAAGAATTCATTATCTTTATCTCCCAATAAAACAAAAGACTTGGGTTATATAGCCTGGTTAAGCGAACAATTGGAAGACGCAACTGAAGTGAACGCCGCCACAATGAACTGGGACGCATTCTTGGCTACAAGAAAGGACATCCCCGCTACAGCAGAGAAGGGTTCTCAAAAAATAGAGAAAGAGAACACTGCTACAATCGAGTATTATGGCACTGACCATATCTGCTACTACCAGTATTGGATTCGCCATGCCAACAATGGCCAGCCGAGCGTTATGGGCGTCATGGAATTTGCCATTGTTCGCAATAACGTATATCAATTGGACGTAACAGGTATAAGCGGCTTAGGCATGGCCGATCCGTTTGACAGTACAAGCAAACCGGATGAAGGTGATGAAAGTGGTCTGTATCTGAAAGTCGAACTGTATGTAAAGAATTGGGTAGTGCGTCTGAATGACAACATCATCCTTCAATAAGCAGAAACTCTTTTCACATCATTCTAAATAGAATAATAAATCTAAAAGGGAGGGCCGGCGAAGGCCGGTTCTCCCGATTATAACAAACAAATCAACAAACCATAAAAATCATGAGAAGTTTCTTTCATACCTGCAAACAACTGATCGGCACGGCTTTGCTATTGAGCGTGACGGCTTGCAACTGGATTCACGACGATACGCTGCCGCTCTGCGAATTTCGCCTGCATTACGTGTATGATTATAACATGAAGTTTGCCGACGCATTCGGACACGAGGTGGACCAGGTCACTTTGTTTATCTGCGATCAAGACGGAAACTTCATCTCACAACGCACCATCGAGGGTGTCGAACTGAAAGAAAACAACATCCGTCTCGACTTGGAGCCGGGTGAATATCAACTCCTGTCGTGGGCGGGACTGGATGGAGGCTCTTACGAACTGCCACAACTCACGCCCGGACAATCTACACTGAAAGACATAAGGGTACGCACCCGACGCAATGCCGACGGCACGCAACCCAACGAACTGCATCCTCTATGGCATAGCCTTGACACTATACGCATCAGCGGTACGGAACACGAAGAACAGACTATCGGACTGCACAAAGACACCAATAAGTTGCGCTTCGTCTTGCAAAACGTAAAAGGCAAGAACCTTTATGCCGATGACTTTACGTTCCGCATCGTGGCCGACAATGGCTACATGGACTATGACAATTCTCTGCTCGAAGACCCTGCCATCTCCTACCTGCCTTATTACACGGCCGATGTGGAGATAGCTGCTGACCCGGACAGCACTTCCACCGTATCCGGTCAGTTGGTTGCCGTGGCCGAGATGAACACCATGCGTCTTATGGATGGTGAGAACTACCGTCTTATTGTGCGCCACAAAGAGTTTGAAGATGATGTGCTCAACATCAACCTCAACAATTATCTCCTTCTCTGCAAAATGGAAGGACATAACATCAGTGCACAAGAATACCTTGACCGTCAGGATGAATATTCCATCATCTTCTTCCTTACTCCGATAGAATGTCCGGACTGTCCTGATAACCCAGACGAACCCGATGAACCTGATGAGCCGGATGAACCCGATAACCCGGACAAT
>JAUNIV010000214.1 GCA_030523385.1 Bacteroidales bacterium
AACGTGAAAGTAGGAGATAAACGCCTACAATTAGCGTTTACCTCCTACTCGATTTCAACCTCTTTCTCAAACCCCAGCCGTTTCAACCATTGGGCAACCGATTCCCTTGCCTGTTCGCGCTTGTTCTGCGCCGTTGCACCTCTGACGGCAAGTCCTTTCTCCACCGTCGCTCCTTTGCAGGCTTCGATAATATAGCGTTCTGTCGAAGAAAGTCCGCTGCCCTCATGCGTACAGAACGGAATGACGGTCTTACCCTGCCATTTGTGCTTCGCGATAAAAGTATAGACAGGCATCGGCATATCGCCCCACCAGTTGGGATAGCCGAGGAACACTACATCATACTCTTCTACGGCTGTATCATATTTTACAGCCGGATACGCACCGGCTTCCTTTTCTTTTTTCGCTACATCAACGCAAGCGTTGTAAGTCTTGGGGTATTCCCTGACGGGTACGATCTCGAAGAGTTTGCCGCCCGTATTTTCGGCTATCATTTCGGCAACGATGTGGGTGTTACCTTTCGTGATTTCGCCCACGGCATAGTTCTCCCCTGTATGAGAGAAGACCGCCACCAATATTTTCTTTCCTGCTTTCATACTGATTGTCTCCTGTGTTTTTGCGTCCTTGTCCGCCTTTCCCTGTGCGCACGACACGATACTACAGAACGACAGGAACAAGGCAAGGATTACTGATAAATGTCTCATTATTTCTTTCTTCATACGTATATTTTCTGAAAAGATTAAATCTTTCTGATTACCCGTGCCGGATTGCCCGCCACGATCGTGTTCGGCTCCACATCGTGCGTCACCACGCTTCCGGCACCCACTACGCTGTTCTCGCCGACGGTCACGCCCGGCAATATCGTCGCACCCGCACCGATCCACGCACGGCGGCAGATGTGTACCGGCTTGCAGGTGATTACCATGCGGTTCTCCAGATCGTGATTGTTCGATATTAGCTGTACGTTGGCGGCTATCTGCGCGTCGTCATCGATGGTAATGCCACCAGCGGACATCATCAGGCAGCCGTTCATGATGATGACCCGGCGGCCTATCCGCACGTTGTGGGCGCGTACCACGGTGATCGGAGTGTTCACACGGCTTCCTTCGCCCATGTCGGGAAAAAGCCGGTGTAGCAGTTCGTCGTACTCTTCCGTCATAGGCATGGTGTGGTTCAACCGGAACACCAACTGTGCCTGCTCCTTTGCCAAGGCAAGCTCGGCTTCGCTCTGATGAGCGCAATCTATCCTTGTTTTTTCCATACCGTTCTTCTTTTACTTCATCGTTTTCATGTCAATCACGTAACGGAACTTGACCTTTCCGTCCAGCACGTTCCGATATGCCTTGTCTATCTCGGCTCCGTCGGCCTTGATTATTTCCACTTCGGGATAGATGTCGTGCGCCACGGAGTAGTCCAGCATCTCCTGAGTTTCCTTGATGCCTCCGATTTGCGAGCCGAACACTTTGCGGTGTCCTTGGAACACGAGGTCGGCAACGGACAGCGAAGGCATGTTGCGGAAAGCGGGCAAGCCGACAATACCGAACTGCCCGTCGAGTTTCAGTATCTTCATATACATGACCGGCTCGTACTTCGCCGGGATGGTCGAGAGGATGAAGTCGAACTGTTTGTCTAATCCTTTCAATTCATCGGGATTGTTCACGTTCACATAGCGGACTGCACCCATGCGCAGGGCATCCTCGCGCTTGTCGTCCGTGATGTCGAACACGGTCACTTCCGCTCCGAGCGACACGGCATACTGTACGCCCATGTGCCCCAGTCCGCCGAATCCGGCCACACCCACCTTATCTCCTTTCTTTACGCCAGCCTGCATGATGGGCGAATAGGAAGTGATTCCGGCACAGAGCAACGGGGCCACTTTCTCTATCTCCGCATCGGCGGGAATCTTGATGGCGAAGTCCTCCGCCACGACGTAAGTATCGGAATATCCGCCCTGCGTGTGTTCATCGCCGTTGAAACGGTCTATGCCGTGGTAGGTCATCACGGCCCCTTCCTCGCAATACTGCTCCAGGTCATGCTCGCAGGCATCGCAGTGGCGGCACGAGCCGATTATGCAGCCGATACCGGCATAGTCGCCCACCTTGAAGCGTGTGACGTTCTTGCCGACAGCCACCACACGCCCGGCTATCTCGTGTCCGGGAACCATCGGGTATTCCTCCGCGCCCCAGTCGGCAAACACATGGTGCAGGTCGCTGTGGCAGATGCCCGCGTAAAGGATTTCGATTCGGATGTCGTTGTCGCCTACGGCATGGCGGCTGAAGTCGTAGGGCTGGAAATGTCCGTTGGCTTCGAATACGGCGAAGCCTTTGGCGGGAATGCGCCCGTCCGTGTTCTGTGCGAATGTACTCATACTCATAAAAGCTAATGCTGCTGTCAATACTGATTTTGTTTTCATACGATTGTCTTTATTATTGTTACGTTTTCTTTTTCTGTTGCAAAGGTAACGGCATTCATGCAGACCGATGTTAGACGGATTACGGATTGGC
The DNA here is from genome assembly GCA_030523385.1 of Bacteroidales bacterium. Classification (GTDB taxonomy): domain Bacteria; phylum Bacteroidota; class Bacteroidia; order Bacteroidales; family Bacteroidaceae; genus Phocaeicola. The sequence continues at coordinate 2,502 of JAUNIV010000214.1, forward strand.
TTGCCAAAATCACCGATTGTTATCAATCACATTACCAAACATTTGTTGTCCCCTTATACGGATTACGGATTTACTTGCCGGAATTACCTTTTATGCCTTCCCGGAGGATCGTCTTACGCAATCATTGGCTATCTTTGCAGGCAAAAAGAACAATGACCATGAGCAAAGAACTGTTGAATGTGGCAACGGTCACGGAGTATAATGACATGCTGGGTGTGGAAACATTGCATCCGCTGGTAAGCGTGATAGACTTGTCGAAGGCGAAACCGATGCGGCACATGCGGCACACGTTCAGTTTCTATACCGTCTATCTGAAAGACGAAAAGAATTGTGACCTGATTTACGGGCGGCAGCGTTACGATTATCAAAAGGGTTCCGTCGTCTGTCTTGCGCCCGGACAGGTTATCGGAATAGAGGATACGGGCGAGGTGTTCCAGCCGCAGGGGTGGGCGCTCTGTTTCGATCCGGAGCTGATACGCGGTACTCAGCTTGGACGTAACATCAAGGAATACACCTTTTTCTCGTATGAGGTGAATGAAGCCCTGCATCTCTCGGAACGGGAACGTAAACTGTTCGTAGATTGTCTGGACAAGATACGGCAGGAACTGGAACACGCCATTGACCGTCTCAGCCACCGTCTGATAGCGACCCACATAGAATTGCTGTTAGACTACTGCCTGCGCTTTTACGAACGGCAGTTCATTACGCGTAAACCCGCCAACCGGGATATTCTCACGCGGTTTGAAGCCTTGCTCAACGACTATTTCGGCAGCGGGCGAGCAAAGTCGGAAGGGCTGCCATCGGTAAAATGGTGCGCTTCCGAACTCTGTCTTTCACCCAATTATTTCGGCGACCTGATAAAGAAAGAGACGGGCAAGACTGCACAGGAGCACATCCAGCTGAAACTGATAGACACCGCCAAGGAAATGGTGCTGAACCCGAAGTATTCCATCGCGCAGGTGTCATACGAGCTGGGGTTCCAATATCCCGCACACCTCACACGGCTGTTCAAGAAGGTGGTAGGCATGTCACCTTCGGAATACAGGACGACTAATTGCCCGTAGCCTCGCTGATGACGGAAGCCACGTGTGCCGTGTTGCCCATCATTTTTCCGTCGACCATCACCCTGTTCTTCCGATACGCTTTCACGCTCGGTTCGTAGTTATACAACCGACGGTAAAACAAAAGTCCGCCCATAACTAAATGTTAGTAAAAAAGCGATACTTGGTACAATACCAAATATCGCTTTTTATTTAGCTAACGCTTATCCATTACTCCGAGATCACTCCATTTGCTAATATCGTTATAACGTTTGACAATGCGCTTAAATTCAAGAGATTTTTCTTTAACCGTTATCAGCTTCCTATTAGCCTGCGTAACCGCTTCGCTTGTTTCCAGACGCAAACGTTCCACTTCACTGTTCAGCTTTTCGGCCTCGCTGATGGCATTATCCAATTCGTTCAACTCTTCAAGGCTGATACCTTGATTTCTGATCTGTTCGTGATTTTTCTTTAGACCAGCAACCAAGATTCTTGCTTTGTTCAACTGGTCTGAATACGTTTTTGACATTTTTAATTATAATTTAATGAACAAGGATTTCTTGTCCCCTTGCATGGACTATAAATGCGTTTTACGTGATATTCCGTATTTTATTCTAACTTCTGTGGGTATGCTGTGAAAACCTTGCTCACGTATTACGTCCAAGGCATTCTCTGTAGGATGTGCCGCCATATAGATATTGATTCTCTGCATATTGGTGAGAGCCAGTTTTTTGTTCCATATATCCATAAAGGAAAGCAATGGCAGGGAATTGTTCTTGTCCAAACGCCTTAATCTCCGCTTGATATGATATACATATCCTTTTTCCGGTTTCTCCCTGCGTGAGATAGTTTGTAAACCCAAGCTGTTTATCTGGTATGCGATTTCCTCTTTTTTAGAGACATTCTCATGTTCGCAGATTATCTGCATGACACGTTCACAGACTTTGGACTGTCCCCATACATCCTCCCCGTTTATTCTTGCTGATTTGATAGTGGAGCAAAGCGCGTATTGCCCACTGTCAGACAGGCAGACATCAATGCCACCATGTCCGCGCAAATGGAAGTAAAGTTTGCCAAAGTGGTTTGATTGCAGTCGCCATATTTCAGAATCTATTTGGGAGTTCACAGACATGCACTGCATATTCGTATCGACAAAAGGTGGTTTTGCCTGAAAGTTCACATAGTAGATTTCTACCTGAAGAGGTTGTATCGACAAATAGCTGCCATGATGTAATTCATATTCTTTTAACAATGCTTCATTTATCTGCTGCAAGTAAAATACGGTATTACTTGAATCTGATAAAAGATTTCGTACAAGCTGTTTCATCTTTTCCAT
>JAUNIV010000215.1 GCA_030523385.1 Bacteroidales bacterium
CGAGCAACTGCCCTAAGCTGCGGGCGGCATCTTTCTCCGGAGTCAGGATGTTATCCAGATTGAAAGCTTCCAGCACACTTCTGTGCACTTCGTCCACCGCGCGGGCATAGATGTGCTTCACGCCTTTCTGCTTCAGCAAAGCCACCACACGCACGGAAGCCCCTAAGTTCTCGCCGATGGCGACTATCACCACATCCACTCCCTTCAGCGGAAGCACGGAAAGCGACTGTTCGTCCGTGGCGTCGATGATGAAAGAGGTGGCTATCTTGTCTTTCAGCATCTCCACGTGGTGTTCGTTCGTATCTACGCCTATCACCTCATGTCCCAATGCCGACAGCTCTTCGGCCAACATGCCACCGTAGTTTCCCAAACCAATAATGATGTATTTCATGACTTAATTGATAATGATGTTATCACTCGGGTATCTGTAATTCTTTATTTTCTTTTGTCTGACAAGACTTGATATCAAGGTCAGCGCGCCCACACGTCCCACAAACATCAGCAGGATGACAATCAGTTTGCTGCCATCGCACAGCGTGGGCGTCAGGTCCAGGCTGGAACCTACGGTGCTCAAAGCCGATGTACACTCAAAGACCAACGCCATGACCGATGCACGAGGCTCCAGCAGGCTCAAAGCGAATATGCCGGTAAAGACAATGAGCAGGTAAAGGATGAACGTACCGTTGGAGCGGCGGATGGAATCGGTGGAAAGTTCGCGGTTGAAGATAGTCACCCGGTCGGCTCCTACGAGCATGGCACGGAGGTTGAGTTCCACCACAGCAAACACATTCACCTTCACACCGCCCGCCGTAGATTGTGTGCCTCCGCCTATCATCATCAGTACTACCATCAGCAGCAGCGTCTGCGTACTGAAAGTCGTCATGCCCACACTGGTAAAGCCAGCCGTGCGCGGACAGGTGGCATTGAAGAATGCCTGCACCCACTTTTCAGCCGCCGTCATGCCCGCAAAAGCATGGTTCCACTCAAAGGCAAGGATGGCAAGCGTCCCTATGACCAAAAGCAGAGCCGTCATAATCAGTGCGATGCGCGTATTCAAGTTGTACAGATGCACGCGACGCACAATCCTTCGGTTTCTGAAGAAAAGACGGCAGAAAAGCATACGCACCTCGTAAGACACCGTCTCATACAGATTCACTAAGATTGGGAAACCGATACCTCCCAAAATGATAAGGAATGAAATCGTCAGATAAAGCACATAGTGGCGATGCATCAGCAAATCGTTGCCTAAATTGGCAGGCAATGTAGAGAAACCCGCATTGCAGAAAGCGGAAATGGAATGGAAAGCCGAAAAGGCCAGTTCTTCTTTCAGGCTCATGCCCATCGTGCCGTGAATGTCGGAAAAGAGGATGCCCATCCCCACGGCTTCTATGACCAGCGTAAACCCTAATATATATAATAAGGTAGAGAGAAGGGAGTTCAGCGACTGCGAACTGACCATATCGCGCACGGCCAACTGATTGTAGAGCGAAGTGTTCCCCATGAAGAACATGGCAAAGAAACTGGTCAGCGTCATTACGCCCAATCCGCCCACCTGTATCAGCAGGATAATGACGAACAGCCCCATCGGCGTAAAGGTGGAAGAGACATCGACAGATACCAGTCCCGTCACACAAGTGGCACTCGTGGCGGTAAACAGCGCATCAATGAAGGAAATGCCGTGGTAAGTGGCACGAGGCAACATGAGCAACGATGCCCCCAACAAGATGAATATAAGAAAGCTGGAAGCAAAGATAAGCGACGGATTGGTGCGTTTGCCCAACAGGCGGACCACTCCGCTGGAGAGTTGCAGCAACGAAAGCACCGTCAGCAACACGGTGTGATACAGACTGCTCCGGCAAAACATCCAGAAAGCATGTACTCCGCCGGGCACTTCGGGTTCATGAAACACAACGGGCACCAGCGTGAGGTAGAGCATCAGATTCACTACCCACGTCAGCCCTTTGTATTTCTGGCGCGTATCGCTATAGTTCAGCAAGATATGCAGGGAAGTGTCCGTCAGGAAAACCAACCATGCCCAATGATGCAGGTCGCGAAGTATCTCCGCCTCGCCGAAAGAGATGCGAAAGCCATGCTCATACACCAAAGACAAAATGAATACAACGGACATGGCATAGGTCACCCCATCCACCCACCGCAGCAACAGCTCAATGTATGGCCTTATCAGCTTGTTGCGATAAATAAAAAGTTTGTATAACGGCTCCATATCGGTGTTTATTCGGCATTATGCCACAGTTATCCATACGTTGGTTCAACAAATCATAAAGCAAATTGTTCTTTGCCTGTCGCCCTTTTTCATCCTTTCCTTGAAAAAAGATAGGAACAGATTAGCCCAAATTACTTTTTTTATCTAATTTTGCCTCAAAACTATTAAATTAAAAGATTATGAGCAATAAACAGAAACGTTTCTTTTTGTCGGAAGACGAAATTCCTCAATATTGGTATAACATTCAGGCCGACATGAAGAACAAACCCATGCCGCCACTGAACCCGAAAACCAAAGAACCCCTGAAGCCGGAAGACCTCTTCCCCGTGTTTGCACAGGAGCTTTGCCGCCAGGAACTGAACCAGACGGACGCATGGATAGAGATACCCGAACCGGTGCGCGAAATGTATAAATACTACCGCAGCACCCCGTTGGTGCGTGCCTACGGACTGGAGAAAGCATTGGACACTCCGGCACACATCTACTTCAAGAATGAAAGCGTAAGCCCGGTGGGTTCGCACAAGTTGAACTCAGCATTGGCGCAAGCCTATTACTGCAAGGAAGAAGGCGTGACAAACGTCACCACCGAAACCGGTGCCGGACAATGGGGAGCCGCCCTCTCCTACGCCGCTAAGGTGTTCGGACTGGAGGCAGCCGTCTATCAGGTGAAGATAAGCTACAACCAGAAGCCTTACCGCCGGAGCATCATGCAGACCTTCGGTGCGCAGGTCACCCCTTCGCCCTCCATGTCCACCCGTGCCGGTAAAGACATCCTGACCAAATACCCCAACTACCAGGGTTCATTGGGTACGGCCATCTCCGAAGCCATCGAACTGGCCATGACTACGCCCAACTGCAAATACACCTTAGGATCCGTGCTGAGCCACGTCACGCTGCACCAGACGGTCATCGGACTGGAAGCCGAAAAGCAGATGGCCATGGCAGGCGAATATCCCGACATCGTCATCGGATGCTTCGGTGGCGGTTCCAACTTCGGCGGTGTAAGTTTCCCCTTCATGCGCCACACCATCCTGGAGGGCAAGCAGACCCGCTACATTGCTGCCGAACCCGCTTCGTGTCCGAAGCTCACGCGCGGCAAGTTCCTCTATGACTTTGGCGATGAGGCCGGCTACACCCCGTTGCTGCCCATGTTTACACTGGGTCACAACTTTGCTCCGGCCAATATCCATGCAGGCGGACTCCGCTACCACGGCGCAGGCGTCATCGTGTCACAGCTGCTGAAAGACAAACTGATGGAAGCCGTAGATATACAGCAACTGGAATCATTCCAGGCCGGTTGTCTGTTTGCACAGGCTGAAGGTATCATTCCGGCTCCCGAATCTTGCCATGCCATTGCCGCTACCATCCGCGAAGCACAGAAATGCAAGGAAGCGGGCGAAGGAAAGGTCATCCTGTTCAACCTTTCCGGCCACGGGCTGATAGACATGGCTTCGTATGACCAATATCTGGCAGGCAACCTCGTGAACTATGAGCTGACAGATGCCGACATACAGAAGAATCTGGACGAGATTCAGAACCTGTAAGACTTGGCAAACATACCATAAAAAGGGCGGATCTGCGTGTCCGCCCGAATACATTAGCATCCTCTTCTTTATGACGGTATCATCCCGTCCGTTTGATGCTTTAAAACAGGAGATTTGATGCCTTAAAAAATCTTTTTGGTGCTTTAAAAAAAACTTTTTGTCCTATCGAAAATCCGTGACAGACCAGCCATCAGAACTCGCCACATACGAAGAAGAAAAATTATTCCTCCAACGCGCAACTTTCGGCCAGCAATCTTCGTCTAAATAAAACAAAAGACAGATGAAAAGATATTTCGCTACTCTGTATTGAGCGGCATAAGGGTGTCTAAAAATCATCCATCAATGTCTAAAATTTAGACAGCTTTATCTTTTTATCCAATAAGCTTATTGCTGATAAAGAACGATTTACAAGTTTGGCACGGTTTTGGCTACTCTTTCTTTGTAAGAACAGATAATAATAATATAAAACATACACAATGAAAACAAAACTTACAGCATCTATCATCGGCTTGCTACTATGCATGCCTCTGTGTTACGCACAGCAAACCATCCGCCTTTCGGGCACAGTGTTGGAAGCAGACAGCAGACAGGCTGCCATGTATGCCAACATCGTTCTGCAAACTGCCGACTCTGCTTTCGTGGCCGGAGCATCGACCAATGACAAGGGAGCCTTCCGCATAGACAAAATAAGCGAAGGAGATTATCGGCTCATCGTTTCGGCAGTGGGCTTCAAGACCAATGCCATAGACTTGCAGGGGCTGTCGCGCTCCACCGACTTGGGGGAAATCTTACTGGAAGAAGCCACACAACAACTGGACGAAGTGACCGTATCGGCAGCAAACGTGGTGAGCAAGTTCGACCGCAAGTTGGTATTCCCCAACAAGCAACAGGTAAGTGCCTCGAACAACGGCGTAGACTTGCTCCGTAACCTGATGTTGCCGCGTCTGCGGGTGAACCCGATGGACGGAAGCGTGTTACTGAATGACGGAAACAGTGTGCAACTGTGCATCAACGGACGAAAGGTAAGCAAGGAAGAAATACAGGCATTGCTGCCCGGAGACGTGATACGCATAGAATACATAGAAG
>JAUNIV010000216.1 GCA_030523385.1 Bacteroidales bacterium
ATATACAATTAGTTATAAAATATCGTGATATTACGAAGTACAACATGGCTCCGTAGAAATGCACGGTCAGATAACGGGTCAGCCACTTCGCCCACGCGCCTTCCCACTTGGGCAGCAGGCTGAAAGCCCATTGCAGAGGCCCGAAAACGGTGAGCATTCCCAAAAGGATTTGCTGGCAGTAAATCGTTGCCCACCAGCCGATTCGGAACACCACAAGGGCGATGAGCATGATGATTTTGTCTATCCCCACCACGACACCAGCCGTCAGCGAGGTGAACCACAGCTCCGCCGCGTCCTTCTCCATGTTCGTCACTTCATCCACGCCCGTCTGCTCCATTGTCGCCTCTATGAGGTTGGGGTCGGACGTGCCCGTGTGGGCGACATCGGCACGTGCCTGTAGGCTCGTGTACATCGTGTCGCGCACGTGGATAAGCTCCTGCACCTCCTCGAACTTGTCCGAGATCTGCGCGGCTTCGGCCTCGTACAGGTCATGGGTGTAACTGCCGATACAGTTCGGGATGTAGGAGAGGAAGTCCAGGAAGCACCAGCTGCTGCCGCTGTTCGCCATGCCCGTGTCTGCCGGCGGGTACCACCAGCAGAGGACAATCGACACGGCCAAAGGCCGGAAGAGTTTCATCACGTCCAGCGGCTCCTGCTTGACCATCATCTTGTACGCCATGCCCGCCGCCATGATGATGGCAAAGAGCGCGGCGAGTGCCATGCACATCTGGAGGATCCACCAATTATCACAAGCGGGTAAAACCATATAGAAATAAATCAAACGAAGTAGGTCAAATCTAACTGATTTATAATTAGTTATGATACAATGGCGATTTTTGATTGCATTGTTATATTTGCCTAATTTTCGATATATAAACGCCTGTTTTGTCCCGTTTTTGTCCCGTCAAGAATTATCTTTGTATCGTGCGTAAGTGGTTGATAAACAATGTAGTAACAAATCAAAGAAAAAGATAACACAGATAGAAAAATGGGACGGAAGAAGAAAGAAATCAAGATGAAAGAGCCTGTACGCATACGCGAGAAAAGGCTCAATGACGGTAATGTGAGCCTCTATCTCGACATCTATTACAGGGGTGCGAGGAAGAAAGAGGGGCTGAAACTCTACCTTGTGCCGGAAATCAATTCTGCCGCGAAACTGCAAAACGCGAATACCCGAAAACTGGCGGAGCAAATCAAGGCGCAGCGCATACTTGACATCCAACAGCAGGGGATTGTGAACTGGGAAGACGTGAAGAAGTCGAGGATGACGCTCAGCGCATGGGTGGAGAAATATACCACCGATGACGGAGGCCTTACCCCGTCAAGTCTGCGGTCTAAGCGCAACGCGCAGGCAAGGGTGGAGCAATACCTATTATATATAGGCAAGCCCGACCTCGCCCTGACGGAGGTCGATAAGGATTTCTGCAAGGGCTTCATCGCCTTTCTGAAAACCTGCACCTTCAACAACGGGAAAAAGACGCTGGGAAGTACCACCTGCCGTATCTTCACCAACCGTCTGGCTGCCGCATTGAACAAGGCTGTCCGTGAGGGGCTGATTGACCGCAATCCGTTCAAGCAGCTGGAGGCCAAAGAGAAACCGCAAAAGACAAATGCCATGCGCGAGTTCCTTACCATAGACGAGCTGCGGCAGCTGATAGCCACGCCGTGCCGCTATGACATCGTAAAAAAGGCTTTCCTGTTCTCCTGCTTCACCGGACTTCGTTACAGCGACATGATGACCTTGAAATGGAGCGAGATACACAAGGCTGCGGATGGCAAGACGCTCTACATCGAGCACGAGCAGGTCAAGACCAGAAACAGGGTGACTATCCCACTCTCGGATGAAGCCCTGAAATGGATGCCCCGAAAGGCTAAAGACATAGACACCGTGTTCCATCAGCTGCGGATAACCTCTACCACGGTGGAAGTCGTCTTGGGCGAATGGATGCGGGAAGCCGGAATACAGAAGCACATCACCTATCATTGCAGCCGCCATACCGCGGCTACCCTGTTATTGACCTTGGGGGCAGACCTCTACACTGTGAGCAAGATACTCGGACACAAGAGCATCCGAATGACGGAAGTCTATGCGAAGATTGTCGATAAGAAGAAAATCGAGACGATGAACCTCGTAAACAATATGTTCGTATAACCTATAAATGAGATAAATTTATGAAAGTGGAGATAAAAGAAAGGAAACTGACCGCCGGAAACCGCAGCCTGTACTTGGAATATTACGAGACCGGATTCCGCAAGAAGGAGAACCTGCACCTGTACCTCGTTCCTGACGATGCGCCCAACGCAAAAAGTCTCAATGAACGGACTTATAACAGGGCACGGGAGATACAGGCTCAACGCATACTCAACCCGCCGTCTCTTGAGAGCAAGAAGAAGCCGAAAGAAAACGGGAGGGCAAAGACGATGACTTGGCTGCAATGGTGCGATGAATACATACAGGGCGCGATAGAGGACGGGAACTGCAAGAAGATGATACAGCACAAGGGCGTTGTGCGCAAACGCATTGTCGCCTATCTGAAACGAGCAAGGAGAACGGACATTCTGCTGAAAGAGGTCGATAGGGACATGGTTAGCGACCTGTTCCGCTATATGCGTGACGAATACCGCAATCCCCGTCAAATCAAGTCGGGCGGCGGCAAACTGGCTGACTTTACCCTTGTGCTGTTCGAGGAAACGGTCAAGGCAATCTTCAACAAGGCGGTGCGTGACGGTCTGATACCCTTCAATCCCATTCAAGACCTTGCCAAAGAAGAGAGGTTCCACGCGCCGGACAAACACCGTGAGTACCTGACCACGGACGAATTGAAACGCTTCCTTGCCGTCGAAACACGGACGCAGGCGGAGCGAACCGTACAAAAGGCTTTCGGCTTTTCCTGTATGACAGGGCTGCGGCTTGGAGACATGCAGCGGTTACGGTGGAGCGACATCAAGGACACGGGCGAAGTGCTGATGGTTTCCATCGTCCAGCACAAGACCAAACGGCCTGTGACCATACCGCTCAACGAGTTAGCCATATCCCTGTTGCCGCCCCGACCGGAGAACGGAGAGGACGGCATCATCTTCCAGTTGGTGAAGAAAGCCTGCAACGTAGCGAAATATGTGCGGCGCATCAAGGAGAAGGCAGGGATAGAAAAGGACTTCACCTATCACAGCAGTCGTCATTCGGCAGCCACGCTGGCGATTACGGCAGGTGCGGAACTCTATTCGGTCAGCAAGATACTGGGGCATGGCAGCATCGTTTCCACGCAGGTATATGCCTCGGTGAACATGGAGAAGAAAGCGGAGGCGGTAAATCTGACGGATGGTGTTTTCGATTAGCCGAATGCAGACAACATGGGGGAGGAAGATTGTTGTTCCTTCCCTCTGTTCGTCTTTTATAATGGAGATATTGATAATGGAATAATCATGCTGGCTGTTTGCATTTTAGCCGTTTCCGTGGAGCCGTTTCATGGTTTTTGACTACTTTTGCAAAAGTCAAGCAGAAAATATATTTATGGAAATAGGAACGAAAGCGGATGCAACTTCCGCATTGACAAAGATAAAAAAGGAATGGGACACCGGACGGAACCCTTCATTCGATGATTTGTCCGCATACGTATTGCACACCCACCGATATACACAAACGGTGGCAATCAAGGCTGTCAACCAACTCGCCACGATGCGCAACTGGTTGATTGGCTGCTATATTGTTGAATACGAGCAAAAGGGAAAAGACCGTGCGCAATATGGGGAAAGGCTGCTCAAACGTCTTGAAGAAAAGGTGAATTGCCGGGGATTGAACGAAACGCTTTTCAAGGTTTCACGCCTGTTCTATCAGGAATATCCACAACTCCGTGAACTGTTCGGCGGCGAAAAAAGTGCGACACTGTTGCACGTTTCGGAGAAAAGTGCGATGCCGTCGCACCAATTCGTCACGCCACCGGAAAAGATTGTAGGTTGCCTGTCATTCTCCCATATCCGGGAGATAATGACGGAAAAAGATGCGCTGGGGCGTTTTTTCTATGAAACCGAATGTATAAGAGGTTGCTGGTCGGTAAAGGAACTTCGCCGCCAAATGGCAACCAACCTGTTTTTCCGTAGTGGCATCAGCCGCAATCCGCAGTTGCTTTTGGATAGCATAGGCAACCAGTCCGGCAATTCGCTGATGGATATACGCCAGCCTTTCACATTTGAGTTTCTCGGCCTTGATGCCAGAGAAGCCTATACGGAGAAAGATTTGGAGAACTCTCTTCTTATCCATTTGGAAGAGTTCCTACTGGAACTTGGAAAAGGGTTTTGCTTTGAGGCACGGCAGAAGCGTATCATCATAGACGATGAATATTATTTCGCCGACCTCGTATTTTATCACCGGATTTTGCATTGCAGCGTCATTTGCGAACTAAAGAACGACGAGTTCAAGCATGAATATCTCGGTCAGCTGAATGCCTACGTTTCCTACTACAAGGAGAACGAAATGCACGAGGGCGACAATCCACCCGTGGGCATATTGCTCTGTACTAAAAAAGGGAAGAAAATGGTTGAATACGCCATTGCCGGAATGAGCAATCAGTTGTTTGTTTCAACCTATATGCTTCAGTTGCCCGATAAGACAAGTTTGGAAAATTTCTTGCTTGAACAGTTGAAAGAACTATGATGTCTTGACTGAACGGAAAGTGAAACGAATGTGAAAAACAAGTAGGAAATGTCCTGTTTTCGCAAGAATTTTTGTAATTTTGCAACTGAAATTTCAACACATAAGGTAACTATGGACATAGATTTATCATATATGAGGGTGGCTTATGCCGCCCTTCTTTTCATATTCATGCTTTGCGGCGTGCTGCGCTG
>JAUNIV010000217.1 GCA_030523385.1 Bacteroidales bacterium
TACCCTGCGCTGCTTCAATCTCGCTCTGCGGGATAGGCAGATACTTCTTGCTTTCCGTCCAGTTCTGACGCTCAGGAACTCCCTGTACGGTGTAAGCTGTCTTTTCGGTATTCAGTACGTTATATCCGCCTGCGGTCAGTACACTTGCAGCCTTTCCGGTGCGCACCAAGTCGAAGTAACGCTTGCCTTCACCTACAAATTCCACGCGGCGTTCTGCCAGGATTGCATCTTCCGATACTACTTTTGAAGGCAGACCGGCACGGCTTCTCACCTGATCAAAATATCCCTGAGCAGATCCATCGCCTGTAGCCAAAGCCAGTTCGGCAGCATTCAGCAGTGTTTCAGCATAGCGATAGAGGTGCAGATTGTTTTCCCAATTCAAGTCGGCATCTCCCTTAGCACCGTCCGTACCACCCGGACGTCCCAAATACTTACGCAAGAAGATACCCGTATTCTGATAGCGGCCTCCGTATGTCACTTTAACCCCTTCGGTTGCCTTCTGAGCAATGTATGTATCCATATTCAGCAGTGCAATGTCACGACGAAGGTCGCCGGATTCAAAAGCATCATACACCTCTTTGGAGATGGTGCAGAAGCCCCAACCACCAATGTTGAAATCGGCCGAACCATTCTCATAAGTCAATCCATCAATGCCGATAAGAGCGGGAAGCACGGTGCCACCGGGATTATTGGCAGATCCCCACGAGCGCGTACCACCATTTGATATGAAGTTGATGTCTAAAATGATTTCATCACTCCATTCGTGTTCGTAATCGAAGAGCTTGTCATATTCTGCTCCGGCCACCAAGCTATATTGCCCCGAGCTGATTATCTGCTTCATGTAGCCCAATGCCTTTGCATATCTGGAAGAGTCTTTCTGATACATCACAAAGTCTGCATAAATCATGGCGGCAGATGCCTGAGTCATACGTCCGGCCCATGCAGCTTCGCGCTTCATCGGCAGTGCATTGGCATCCAACAGGTCTTCCAGATCGGCCACTACGTGGGCATACACTTCATCGGCCGGGAGCTGATCGGTAATGTAAGGATATTCCAGATTCTGTTCGTAGTAGGGCACATTTCCCCAAGTTTTCCACAACATCAGGTAATACCATGCACGCAACGTGCGTCCTTCGGCATCAAGTTCTTTGGCCTGTGCATCGGTGAGCCATCCGTTTTCCAAGGCATTGGCTGCATTGTCTATCACGTGGATAGAACGGTTAATGCCGGAGTAAGCCGTTGTCCAAGCACCGTCGATGGAGTTACGAGGGTCTGATTTGTACTGTGAAATCAAGTGAAGCTGGCTTTGGTCACTGGTAGAACCACCGCCCACAAACATGTCATCCGACTGGCAGTCCCATACAATGTTCAGCGGTGCCCAGCCTGCAAAATAATCAAACCACTGCAAAGGATGATAAGCCGCCGTAACCGATTCCATGATGCGGTCGTAACTATTATAATAAGAATCAAACGGCAGTTGGCTCGCAGGCTGTTCGGTCAGGAAATCTTCGCCGCAAGAAGTCAGTCCCATAGTCAAGGATGCAGCTACGGCCAAACTATATAATTTGAACTTTTTCATATTTTCTGTCTTTTTGAAGTTTTAGAAATTAAGATTAAATCCTACTGTGTATGTACGTGATTGCGGATAGTAACCACGGTCAATACCGGGCAGTGCATCGTTGGCAAGTTCAGGATCCAGACCCTTGTAACCGGTGAAGGTCAAAAGATTTTCGGCCGATACATAAACACGCAGTCTTGATACAAAGAACTTATGAGTCAAAGAAGCTGGCAGGGTGTAACCCAACTGAATGTTCTTGATGCGAGCATAATCACCGTTATGGATATACAAGTCGGAGAAACGTCCCCAGTTGCGGTTGCCGTCATTACCCGGGAAAGTGAAACGAGGCATTGTATTGCTGGTGCCTTCGCCATGCCAACGATTGATAAACTCAGCAGGCAGATTCACGTATGCACAGTCCAGACGACGGGTTACGTCGGCAATCTTTCCACCCAGTGCACCCGAAATCAACATACTGAAGTCAAAGTTCTTGTAAGAAGCATTGAAGTTCCAACCGAAAGTCACTTTCGGATAACCGTTACCGATGTTGTGCATATCATCATCCGTCAGTTGACCATCGCCGTTGTAATCAACGAAACGTACATCGCCCGGCACTGCCGACTGTCCATACTTAGAGTTATAAGCATCTGCTTCTGCCTGATTCTGGATGATACCATCGGTGCTCCATCCATAGAAGAAAGGATAAGGCTGACCGTTTTCTGCACGACCTACGTTACCAATCTGATGCACATTGGCCATTGATTCAAAGCCATCGGCATTACCCAAGTTGGTCAGTTTGTTCTTTATATAACTGAGGTTAAGGCTTGTGCCGAAGTCAAATTCGCCTTTATGCAGCTTATAACCCAGTTCCACTTCAAGACCGGAGTTTTCCATTGAACCCACATTGGCAATCGGTTTTGATTCACCCAAATAAGAAGGAACGGGCATTTCTTTCAACATACCGTTTGTCTTCTTGATGAAGTAATCCACGCTCAATGTCAAAGAATTGTTGAAGAAGCCAAAATCAATACCGAAATCGGTCTGTTCTGATTCTTCCCATTTCAGGTCGGCATTGGGAGTACCTGTTGCCTTAGAACCGAGAACCAGTTTTTCAAATTCAGGACCTGCACCAAAAGGATAGTTGTTACCGGTAGCCGTATATACGGTATATTTGAAGTTACCGATAGACTCGTTACCGTTTTTACCCCATGAAAGACGAATCTTGGTATTAGTCAACCAGTCGGGACGTCTTTCCATAAACGGTTCGTTTGTCAAGTTCCAACCCAAAGAGATAGAGGGGAATGTAGCCCACTTGTTGTTTGAGCCGAAACGGGAAGAACCGTCGCGACGTACTGTAGCCTGCAACATGTAGCGTTCGGCATAGTTATAGCTCAAACGTCCAAAGTAAGAAGCCAACGAATGAGGATCACCGGCAGAACCTCCCACAGTCATTCTGCCATCGGTGGCAAGTCCTGTTGCAAAATCAATGTTGGCCATGTCATCACGATATTCGGGTAAGTCATAGCGCGTACCGCTCAAGTAACGGCTGGTGGCACGCAATGCCGACTGACCAAGTACGATATTGAAAGAGTGCTGTCCGAAAGTCTTGTCGTATGTCAGCACGTTTTCAATCTGCCACTGATAACCACGGTTCATGGAAGATGAAACACCCGATTGGTCGCTACGGGCATTTGCATTGAGGTAGTAAGGTTCCCACCAATTATCACTGCCCCAGAAAGCCAAGTCGGAACCCCAAGAGAACTTGTAGTGCAAGTTATCCCAGATGTTGAAATCCAAAGCCATATTGGCAATCACCTTGTCAGAGTTGTTCTTATTGTTCTGATTTCTGGACAGACGAGCCAGCGGGTTGGCCAACTCATTGAAGTTAGAGCTGGGCATAGCCAACAGTTGGCCGGTTTTCTTGTCATAGATGGGTTCACCATAAATATCTCTGTCGTACGACTGCAACTGATCTTCGCTATCTGCATAAACTGACATGGTAGGATCCATGAACAAGGCATCAGCCAATACAGAACCTGTCAAGCTACCGGCAGTGATACCGCGGCTGTTGATACGGGTATAAGAAGCATTCAAAGTGAACTTCATAGACTTCAACCAGTTGCGGTTCTTGCTTTCATCGAATACGGTATATTCCGTGTTGCTGCGGAATGACAGACGTTCGTAGTTGGAGGCATCGTAGTCACCGCCGATGATACCTTCCTGATTCAGATAACCCATAGAGAAATAGTAATTCACTCTTTCCGTAGCACCGCTCAGGCTCAACTGATGGTTCTGCACCGGAGCACCGTTGTTGAAGATAACATCCTGCCAGTCTGTTCCCTCACCCAAAGAAGAAGGATTGGCATACAAAGGGTCTTGACCAGCGTATGCAGCAGCCTCGTTCATCAGGGTAGCATATTCGGTAGCATTCAACATGTCACGCTTGCGCCAAGCCGACTGCCATCCGAAAGAAGCATTGTAGGAAACCTGTGCCTTGCCCTGCTTTCCTTTCTTAGTGGTAACCAAGATTACACCATTGGCAGCACGCGCACCATACACAGCACCCGAAGCAGCATCTTTCAATACTTCGATAGACTCAATGTCAGCCGGGTCGATGTTGTCGATACCGCCGTTGAGAGCCATGCCATCTACAATATACAAGGGGTCGGAATCATTGATAGTACCGATACCACGAACGCGGATACGTGCCCCGGAACCCGGCTGGCCGTCGGCTGCAATGACCTGCACACCCGATGCCAAACCTCTCAGTGCATTGTCCACACGCGTAGGAGCAGTCTGTGCCAAGCTTTCGGAGCCTACTTTAGCGATGGAAGCAGTCACCACAGATTTCTTCTGCACACCATAACCCACAACCACGACTTCGTCTAATGCCTGCGTATCTTCTTTCAAAGTGACGCTGATGGGAGCCGAAGTAGCTTTCACCGACTGCGGAAGATAACCCACGAAAGTAATCTCGATAATAGCATCACCCGGTACATTGCTCAGAGTGAAATTACCGTCGAAATCGGTAATCGTACCATTCGTCGTACCTTTTACCAACACACTCGCACCGATGACAGCTTCACCGGTCGCATCTTTTACCACACCTGTTACGGTCAGTTGCTGGGCGAACATCCCCAGCGAGAAGAAAAACAACAAGAAGATAGATAACATGTATCTATGCGCTTGTAATTGCATCGAATTGTTTTTCATAAATTAAATATGCGAATCAGTAGTTGGCTCTCTGATTCCAATATTAAAAATAAACAAATGTA
>JAUNIV010000218.1 GCA_030523385.1 Bacteroidales bacterium
AGGGAGAAAGCAAATGCTGCTGGTATCCGACTCAGAAGTCCTGTCGGCCAGCTTGTCGCAGTATTCGGACTACATGAAAACTGCTACCCCTTCTACCAATGCCACGCAGAAAGCCATGGTGTCCCGCGTAGGGCAGAAAATTGCCGCTGCCACGGAGCAATACATGAAGAACAACGGGCTGACATCGGAAGTGCAGAACTTCTCGTGGGAGTTCAACTTGGTGAAAGACGACCAGGTGAATGCTTTCTGCATGCCCGGTGGAAAGATTGTGGTCTATGAAGGATTGATGAGTCTGGTATCATCGGACGATGAACTGGCCGTGGTATTGGGACACGAAGTAGCGCATGCTGTAGCCAAACACAGCAACGAACGCATGAGCCAACAGCTGCTGGCACAATATGGTGCACAGATATTAGGACAGGCCCTGAGCAACAAGTCGGCAGCTGTGCAGCAGGTGGGCAATACAGTCTATGGACTGGGAGCACAATATGGCGTCATGCTTCCCTTCTCGCGTCAGCACGAAACGGAAGCCGACTACATGGGGCTGATACTGATGTCTATGGCCGGCTATGATCCGAACATGGCTGTCACATTCTGGCAAAAGATGTCGGCCAGCGGTTCTGCTTCGGTGCCCGAGTTTATGAGTACGCACCCCAGCGATGCTACCCGTATCAATGACATCAAGAAGCATTTGCCGGAGATGCAGCAATATCGTACCGGTAAGTGATAAGAAACTCCTTTCTCTCAGACACAGCCCCTGCATCATTCTTTCTTTTTGAATGTTGCAGGGGCTATTTTTGATTTGCTTTTTCTCTATATGTTATAAAGTTACGGTGAAAACAGGTTCATTCTGCCTCAACATTCCACTACAAACCAAAGACCATATTCAAGCTAAAATCCGATTCACATAAACAAACACCCTGATTGCGGAGTAAAATAAGCAGACCCGATATTTGGCTGATTCCATCAGAATACTTACCTTTGTCTGTCACGTAGAAAAGACAATGAACATGGAACAACAGCAACTGAAACGATGCCCGGTAGGCATACAGACTTTTGAGAAATTACGCGAAGGTGATTATCTGTACATAGACAAGACAGAATATGTGTACCGAATGGCACACTTCGATTCGACATATTTCTTTCTGAGCCGTCCGCGACGGTTCGGAAAATCATTGCTGACTTCCACGCTACACAGCTACTTCGAAGGCAGGAAAGAATTATTCAATGGACTTGCTATCGAGCAATTGGAGAAAGACTGGACAGAATATCCCGTACTGCATTTCGACATGAGCCGTGCCAAACATGTGGATAAAGAAACATTGGAAGCAATGCTTCGCTTTCAGCTCGGTGAATATGAAAAAATATATGGAAGAAACGAAGAGGCCATAAAAATCAACGACCGCATGACCTCCCTGATACAAACTGCCTATAAAAAGACAGGCCGAAAGGTAGTCGTGTTAATCGATGAATATGATGCTCCACTGTTGGACGTGGTACACGAAGAAGAGAACCTGCCCATCCTGCGCAACGTAATGCGTAACTTCTATTCGCCGCTCAAATCTTGCGACCCTTACCTGCGCTTTGTATTCCTCACCGGAATCACGAAATTCTCACAACTGAGTATCTTCAGCGAACTGAACAATATCACAAACATCAGTATGGACGAACCATACGGTGCTATCTGCGGCATTACAGAAGAGGAGATGCGCACTCAAATGAGCAAACATATCCTCCGCCTGGCCAATGCCCTCAAACTGACGGAAGAAGAAGCATTGACAAAACTGAAACAGAAATACGATGGCTATCACTTTACATGGCCGTCGCCGGACATTTACAACCCGTTCAGTCTGATGACAGCTTTGTCGAAACAGAAGATTGACAACTATTGGTTTGACAGCGGAACACCTACGTATCTGATTGAAATGATGCGTAAATTCGGCATACAACCATCCGGCATTGGGGGCATAGAGGCATTGTCTTCCGAATTTGATGCTCCCACAGAAAAGATGATGACTATTACGCCTCTGCTCTACCAAAGCGGATATATCACCATCAAAGGATATGACCCGATATTCGAGACTTATTACCTCGACATCCCCAACAATGAAGTCCGCATCGGGCTGATGAAAAGCCTGATACCCGGATTCGTTACCAATAATACATTGTCGGCAACATCGACAGTGGTCAATATGGCGCGCGCACTCTATCGTGACGACATGGACGGGATGCTCCGCCTGTTGCAAGAGTTCCTGCTCACCATCCCCTATTGCGACAACACCCGATACGAAGGGCACTATCAACAGATGCTCTATGTTATCTTCTCCCTGCTTGGAATGTATGTAGATGTGGAAGTGCGTACCCCCAAAGGCAGAGTGGACATCGTCATGCGCACCGCTACCACCCTCTATGTGATAGAACTTAAACTCAACGAAGAGGCAACCGCTGGCATGAAACAAATAGATTTGAAAGATTATCCTTCGCGTTTTATGCTCTACGGACTTCCGATAGTGAAGGTAGCCATCAGCTTCGACAATGCCGACCATACCATCGGCAGTTGGGAGATTGCACTGGCTTGAGGCTTATAGGCATTATTCATCCGATTGGCTATTGATTCCCATAGGGGCAGGGGCAAATGCAAAATTTTTATCCTTTCTTTGTAACAACATTCTTCTCACTCCCGTCTATCTCATTGAAAGCGCTTTCAAGAAAGAGAAAGGTAATTAGTATAAACCAAAAACAAAATAAAGAACGATGAAAAAGTACATTTTTACCCTATTGCTCCTTTTAGCCTGCCAACTGACCTACGGGCAGAGCTTAGACAGCCTGTTCGATGAGTTCGGAAAGGCCCCGAATGCCGAATGCGTGCGCATCTCTCCTTTCCTGATGTCCGTCGGCCGATTGTTTGTCGGAGACGAGGAAGGCAGTGAAATCGTAAAGAAAGTCAAATCCATGAGAGTGTTAGACCTGGAGGATTGCCCGGCAGAAGTGAAAGAACGGTTCGGGCAACAAGTCAAAAAGGCAGACACTGGAGATTACGAGGAACTGATGCGCATCAACGACAACGGCGACAAAGTGCGTGTGTTGATGAAAATGAAGAAAGAAGCCATCCGCGAACTCCTGTTCGTCTGTACCGGCAACGGCGACTGCACCTTGGTACAGATAAACGGCAAGTTCACCAAGAAGGACATAGACCAACTGGTAAACCAAGAAACCGGCAAGAAGCATGGACGCCGCTGAATTCAAACAACAGTTCCTTCCTCATCACCGACGACTTTACCGGATGGCTTTCCGGCTGATGGGCAATGCCCGGGATGCCGAAGACATGGTGCAGGAAGCCTATCTGAAACTATGGAACAAGCGCAACGAGCTGACCGACATACAGAATACCGAAGCCTATTGCATCACCCTGATAAAGAACTTGTGTTATGACAGCCTGCGCCTGGTCCAGCCGGATATGGACAGCCGATTGCCCGAAGAGCTTCCGTTGGCCACATCTGCCGACATAGCCCGCGAAGTGGAACAGCGCGATGCAGCCGCCCAGCTAAGGACGCTTATCCATCGCCTGCCCCAACAGCAACGGCAAGTCATGGTGATGCGCGACATAGGCGACAGCTCTTACGAGGAAATAGAACAGGCCACGGGGCTGACTGCCGTCAACATACGTGTGTTGCTCAGCCGCGCCCGCAAAAAGATACGCGAACAATTTAACCAGATAATGAACTATGAACGTAAATGAAATAGAAAAGCTGCTGACACGCTATTACGACGGTCTGACTAACGAAGCCGAAGAAAGGGAACTGAAACGGTACTTTGCCGAAGCAGACGTCCCGCCCCACCTGCAGGCGGAAAAACAATTCTTCAGCCGGGCAGACATGGATTGTGCGTCCGTCCCCGAAGGGCTGGAAAGCCGCCTCAATGCCTGTATAGACCAATGGGATACACAAGAGAAGCGCACCCTGAAAGTGAAGAAAGGCATTCGTCTGCGCCGCCTGCAATGGGCAGGAAGCATAGCCGCCTCATTGCTCCTTCTGTTTTCCATAGGGACTTACCTCTATGCTCCGCAAACTCCCAAAGACACTTGTGCCACTCCCGAAGAAGCTTACGCACAGGCACAGAAAGCGCTGACAACCTTTTCGGTTGCCCTCAACAAGGGAATAGCGGAGATGGAAACGGCACAGGCCACCGCCACCCGCATGCAAGAGAACATAAACGAACAGTTGAACCGAATAAACCATATTAAGCCATGACACGTACTTACATCATTACCCTATTATTATCACTTTGCTCCCTGTGCAGCTACGCACAGCAATCTTTCTTCGACCGCTATGCCGATATGGAAGGCGTAACTTCCGTCTATATCTCCAAGTCCATGCTCAGTCTGATGCCCAATGTACAGGCCGAAGGAGTGAACATCGGCGAGTTGGCCTCTAAGTTAGACAATATCCAGATACTTAGCAGCGAGAAGCCGGACATCATAGCCAAGCTGAAAAAAGAGGTGGCATACATCCGCCCGCAGAATGGTTACGAGGAGCTGATGCGCGTAAACGACAACGGCGACAAAACCACCATCTACCTGAAACGGGGAAAGAATGAGAAGAAAGAATTTGTCTTGCTGAACGACGAGAAGAACGAATTCAATATCATTGTCATCACGGGCGATCTGACGCTGCAAGAGATTCAGCAGATTATCCGGAAAGAATAAAAGGCGAGCACCCCACTTCGAGAAAAAATTGATTTCATGAACTAATTGGGGTGCCCTTTCTCATGCATATATCTTCATGAGCCCACGCATATATTTTCGTGGGCCAATGCATA
>JAUNIV010000219.1 GCA_030523385.1 Bacteroidales bacterium
AGCGGAAAAAACGGGGCGCAAGATAGGGAATATTTCCGATGTGTGCAAGAACCGTCATATTAGTAGCAAGGCCCTGTTTCACAACAGGACCTTACCGTTTACAGTTAAAAGCGACTAAGATCAGTCTTAGTCTTTATCTTCCTCTTTTTTTACATAACCCGGATTCTGCTGGTCTTTCAATGCCGAGTCAGAGCCTAACAGATCTTCATCGAGAGGCCACAAAAGCAGGTGTTCGTCCTGAGTGGTTCCGTTCAGCACCGAGACATCGGTTTCTATCGGATTGCCGTTTATATCGATCATCCACGGATTGGCCACCGGGTCAAGCCCATAGCCGATGCAGCCTTGAGGCTGGAACACGAAATGGTCTCTCTGCGTACCGTCTTTCACCACGGTCAGGCGGCGCAAATCCCACCAGCGTTGTCCTTCCATGATAAATTCCTTGTCCTTCTCGCGCATGATGGCGTTTTCGTTTTCGGCAAAGCTTCCGGCCGTGTAGCCATGCTTGCTTTCGTCCCATTTGTCACCGTATGCACGCTTGCGGATGGCGTTGATGTATTTCTCCACCGTGGCGTTGTCGCCGGCATAGTTGGCACATTCGGCAGCATACATGTAGGCCAATGCCAGGCGGTAGATGGGCATGTCGTTGGCAAACGCATAGTAGTCGCTGGAGGAAATGCGTTTCGGACGGAACTTGCAGACAAACACACCAAACAGGTCGTGAGCCTTAGGATCGAAGTCATCCAGATACTTCACATCGCCCTCACTTTCCTCTTCGGTCAGCTTCCACAAGGGGTAGAACATGTCGATGCGCGAATCGTCTTCGTCATACTGGAAATAAAGGGCGTTCTTGTACTGGATACGCATGGGACCGAAGTTACAATTATTCCAAATATCAAAGGTAGCAGATGTGCCGGTAGCCGTATCATACCAGTTTCCGAAACGGTTGGCCACACCCTTCACGTGTCCCCAACCTTCCTTGTCCTGAGTGCTCCAGTAATTGTTGTAAGCTGTTCCGGTGATTCTGGCCCACATGGTGTAGTAAGGCGGATAACTGTAATAGACACCGTCGTTCTCGCTCGTATAACATATACTGTAGATGGATTCGGAATTGTGAGACGTGGTCCATACTTCGAAATAATCATCCATCAACTCATATCCGTAATTGTTGATTACGTTGTTGAAGTAAGTGGCGGCGGTGGCTACATCGGCAGGCGTGGCTGTATGGTCATCTGTCGTCACCTTGCCCGACCACAGATAGACTTCTCCCGCCAACATTTCCGTAGCAGCCTTCGACCAGTAATAATCCTTCGTGCTGCTGTTGAAGACATAATCGGTGGAGTTGAAGTAATCCAACGAAGTCTGTATGTCACTCTTTATCTGAGTCAAAGTCTCTTCAGCCGTAGATCTTGCCATATAAAGCTGAGTGGGATCGTATATGCCTAAGGTCACATCCGGCTCCAGACGCAGAACGGCACCGCCATACATGCGGTATATCTGGAAGAACGAGTAGGCACGCCATCCGTAGGCTATGCCCAACAACCCGTTCTTTGTCTCCTCATCGAGCACATCGGTGTTGTTGCAACGGTAAATAAGTTCGTTGAGGTTCGCAATGAATCCGGGGTATCCGGCAAAATTGGTAAACTGGTAATTGTTAGATTCATCATAAATGTTTTGTATGACACTGCTGTTATATATACCGGAACCGTCAATCGTGGCTTGTTCAAAGCCTCCGGCACGTTGTTCTCCGGCATAAAACAGGATGTTGGCAGGATAATTGGCCCGAAACATTTGGGACATAGCCGTGATGAACCCTTCGAATTCGGTCTTGCTTCCCCAATAGCTTTCTTGAGAGAAATAGTCGATAGGCTTCTTGTCGAGTATGTCACTGCACGAAGTGTGCATAAGCCCTGCTCCCACAAAGGATCCTATAAGGAGTGTTTTGATATATGTTTTCATATTGATTCAGTTTTATGTTCCATGTTTTTTTTAGAAAGATACATTCAGTCCGAAAAGGACGGTACGCGCCAGGTTGAAAGTTCCTCCGTTGCCGGCAGTGTTTCCGCTGGTGTATGTCGTATTGTCGGGCAAAGGTATGCTGCACGATTTGATGTAGCCCAAATTCTGTCCCGTGACAGACAGGGTCAGCCCCTGGCTGTAGAACTTCTTGCAAATTTTGGCCGGCAGGCTGTATGACAACTGGAGTTCGCGGCAAGCCAGGTAGTTTCCGCTCTGCGTGAAGAAGGAGTTGGTACGGATATAGCTGTCTGTTCCGTATTGTGATGCCCATACCACGCGGGGATATTTGGCATTGGGATTGTCGGGAGTCCATGTGTCGCGCACATCGTCGTTAAACGCCATGGAGCCTTGACCTTCGCCCAACCAGAAGGCGATGTTGGATTCATACACCTGGAATCCGAAGCCCATGTCGAAGCGTGCATAGAGTTGGAGTCCTTTCCACTTGAGCGTGGTGTTGAAACCGCCCGTCCACTTCGGTGTCAGGTTACCCAACACCTTGCGGTCCTTGGGGTCCACCATGTTGTCACCGTTGCGGTCTTCGTACACAAAATCGCCCGGCATAAGCTGCACGTTGTTGGTATATCCCATGGCAATCAGCCGTTGGCGTCCCGATTCGTTGGCATATATACCGACACCGTAACTACCGCCTATATCGCAATAGTCGCCCAAAGCAATGATTTCTTCCTGGCTGCGCACCATTTTCACCACGCCATATCCTACGAAACTGTTAGGCGACTGTCCTTCCTGATAACCGCCTACGTAGTAAGTTTCGTCACCATTGCCCGTATAGACTTCAGTACCTCCCTGACGGTTGTTGTCCCAGTCGTTGTCCGGCAATTTCACGATAGTATTCTTATTATAGGTGATATTGGCACCCAGTGTCCATTGGAAATCACGGGTACGCAGCAGTGTGCCGTTGAAATCAAGTTCCACACCCTGGTTGCGATATTTACCGTTGTTGTAAGTCACGGAAGAGAAACCGGTGGTCTGCGGCAATGAAAGGGCTGCATATTTTCCCGTAGTCAGGCGGTTGTAATAGGTCGCACTCAGGTTGAAACGGTTGTTCAGGAAACCCAAATCCACGCCCACTTCGGCCGTGCGTGTCTTTTCCCATTCCAAATCGGGATTGGCCAATCCGCTGATGCGATAACCGTATGCACCGTTATACTGATAGGCGGCATACGTACCTTGCAGCGTATAGTATCCCAAATAATTGGAGTTGATGGTGGCATTCACACCGTATGAGGCACGCAGCTTACCGTAATTGACGATTTTCTCCAATCCGGTTCCTTCCCAGAAGTTTTCCTTACTGAACACCCATCCTCCGGACACACCCGGGAATGTTCCCCACTTGTTGTTCACCAGACGTGAATAACCGTCCCGACGGATGGTGGCAGCTACCAGATATTTATCCATGTAATCATATTCCGCGCGTCCGAAGTAAGACAAAAGTGCCTCCTCGTAGTGGAAAGAATCAATGGAGCGCGATTGTACATCCGCATCATTTTGGGTCAAGGCAAGGTCGGCGAAATATCCGGTCGGAGCGCCATAGCCCGAAGCGGAGAATCCGCGGTAACGGCTTTTGTACAACTCACTTCCTGCCATAATGTTTACGGTATGCTTGTCGGCAAAAGTACGGTTAAAATTGGCCACCACGTTATAAGTTTCGTTCAGGTAGCGCGAGAACGACGCACTTGAAGAATAGGTTCTGTTTACACCGGCTGTCCCTTCGGGATTGGCAGCACCCACATTGGAGGTAATATAAGCATGATTGAAAGCTTCATCGTATTCTTCGTTATAATACCAGCTCATGGTTCCCTTCAGCGTAAGTCCGGGAAGAAGGTTTGCCGTCAGCGATTGGGTCATGGAGAACTTATCGGACTGGTAGTCACGGTCAAAATTACCTTTATTGACATTTACGTTTACCGTCGGGTTGCCAGTACCATACAACGGGTTTCCGTCCTCGTCTTCATAGCGTACAAACTTGAAACCTAATCCACGGTTGAAGAAATAGGTGGTGCTGAGCATCGGGTCGTCATTCAGCCAGTTGGCACGTATATAGTTGAACACAGAATTTGCCTCCAACCATTTGGTGATTTTATAGCTGCCCGTGAACGAGAAATTATATCTTTTATAGAATGTACCTTTGATAACTCCGTCGGCATCGTAGTAACCCAAACCGGCATAGTACTTGCTACGGTCATTACCGCCCGAAATATTGACGTTATAATCCTGCGTAACGCTGGGTATATTGCTGTTCATCTTCAGCGGGTCTGTATTCTTATACAAGATATAGTTGTCGCTCACAGGGTCCAGCATCTCGCTCCATCCTTTTTGCAGCAGATAGGCATTATCGGCTGTTTTTCTCAGGATATTATATGATTGAGTGTTATCCAATTCTGTGCGTCCGATACCTCCGGCAGCATTGGTTCCATATAGTTGAGCGTTGTATTGTGAAGCGTATGCACCGCCCGGAAGAGACCATTCGCAGTTTTGCAGGGCCAGGCGGTAATAGTACAGGTAATCTTCGTCTGTACACATGTCATATCCGTTGTCGTAGTAGCTCAATCCCACTTTCATATTGAAATCCACACGGGCTGATCCCGTTTTACCTTGCTTGGTAGTGATAAGGATTACACCGTTACCAGCACGTGCTCCGTAGAGGGCTGTCGCACCGGCATCCTTCAACACCTGCATGGATTCTATATCGTTGGAGTTGATATCTGCCAATGA
>JAUNIV010000220.1 GCA_030523385.1 Bacteroidales bacterium
CCAAAAACGCGCCCGCCTGCACATTCCCATGATAGCATGGAGTGCAGGAGTGGCCGCCATGATAGTAGTGGCATTGGGACTGGGCTTCCTGTTTTATACCGACTCAGGCAAGAGTGGCCTTTCGTCCGACGAATGGTCATGCTACGAAGGCAGTTACATAGAAGTAGGCGGCAAACGCATCACCGATGTAAAGCAGATATTGCCCTGCATCATAGAGACACTGGAAGAAGCCGAACGCATGGAGCAGCTGGCGCAGGAACGGATGGACGAAATATATCGTTCGGAAGAAGAAATACAAGAAAAAGAATTACTGGTAAACTAAAAATAAAATAAATATGAAGAAACAATTCGTAAGATGCACATTGGCACTCGTATTGGTGCTATGTACAGGAATAGGGAAAGCTATGGCGCAGAAAGAGATTAACAAAATGGCACAAATGCTGGAGAAGAGGGACGATGTGGCCATCAACTCAGTCACCAAGCGCGATCCCAAGACCCGCAAAATAGTAAAAGTAGTGAAAAGCTTCTCTGTGAAAGACGATAAACTGGCCAAACAATTGATAGCCGCTTTCGAAAGAGACGAAGAATATGCTGAGACAGCCATCAAGGACATGCCGAAAGGAAGAGGAAGCGGACAGCAAGCCAACTTCACCTTCATCTATCGGGAAGAAACAGAGAAGCGCACCTACACCCTGTCTGTCAACGGCAACGGAAACGTGAGCATGACGATAATCATCAGCCCCATGAAAAACGGAAAAGAAGTGGAAGTATCGAGCCTGATCATAAATAACGATACGTGGGTGCATTTGGACGAGCAACTGGCAGAGCTGAACACCAAGATGGAAGAAATTCATTTTGAAATACCTGAGATAGAGGTGCCGCAAATAGAGATACCAGATATTGAAATATTCGAGTAAATAAGAAAAGCCACAAACACAAACATTGTCATTCGGTTATGGCGTGCAACACCAATCATATAAAGTTGGTGTCCACATGCATAGACGACAGCCTGCCAGTCAAACAAGACCCGGCAGGCTGTTTTTTTATACTGTCAGTGCAATATCTGTGATTTTTCCCTATATTTGCATTTGATAGAAACTTGATTATTATGTCAGAAAATAAAAGACCGAACATCATAGTGGCGGGCATAGGCCCGGGATCGGGAGAAGACGTAACACCAGCCGTGGCGCAGGCCGTAGCGCAAAGCGATGTGGTGATAGGCTACAAATATTATTTCCGTTTTGTGAAGCCTTACCTGCATCCCGGAGCCGAATGCATAGACACAGGCATGAAACGGGAAAAGGAACGGGCCGAGATGGCATTCCGACTGGCCGAAGAAGGAAAGACGGTGTGCGTCATCAGCTCGGGCGACGCAGGCATCTACGGCATGGCACCGCTGATATACGAAATGAAACAACGCTTGGGAAGCAGCCTCAGCATAGAGGTGCTGCCGGGCATCAGTGCTTTCCAGAAGGCAGCCGCCCTGCTGGGAGCACCCGTAGGACATGACTTTTGCGTCATCTCGCTGTCAGACCTCATGACACCGTGGGAGGTGATAGAAAAACGCATACAGGCTGCCGCCACGGCCGACTTCGTCACTGCGGTGTATAATCCGCGCAGCGAAGGACGCTACTGGCAGCTGCACCGGCTGACTGAGATTTTCCGAAAGGAACGGAGTGCAGACACACCCGTGGGACTGGTGAGGCAGGCAGGGCGCGAAGACCAACAGGTGACGCTCACCACTTTGGGAGCATTCGACCCAGCACAGGCAGACATGTTCACCGTGGTATTGATAGGCAACTCGCAGACATACGCCTGGCAAGGGCGGATGATAACACCACGCGGATATTACCGTGAAGAGGCTACCGAAGCGACAGGCGTGGGACAGGAAATCATGATAAACAGTTTCCGAACCATAGAACGCGAACTGAAGAACAAATACATACCCATCGACCACAAGTGGGCATTACTGCACGCCATACACACCACGGCCGATTTTGAGATGGAACGCATCCTTTACACCGACCCTCGTGCCGTGGAGTCCCTGCACCGCCTTTGTGCTGAAGGAGGCATACGGACCATCGTAACCGATGTGACCATGGCTGCGGCAGGCATCCGTAAGGGGGCTTTGCAGCGCATGGGTATCGAAGTGAAGTGTTTCTTGGGCGATGAGCGCACCTCGGCATTAGCACGCGAAAAGGGAATCACGCGCACACAGGCAGGCATCCGCTTAGCAGTGGAGGAACATCCGCAGGCACTCTATGTATTCGGCAATGCACCCACCGCACTCATGGAACTGTGCGACCTGATGCGCAAGAAGAAAGCTCGTCCTGCCGGAGTGGTGGCTTCGCCCGTGGGGTTCGTGCATGTGTGCGAAAGCAAGTACATGGTGAAGTCGTTTGCCGATGTGCCGAAAATCATCGTGGAAGGACGCAAAGGGGGAAGCAACTTGGCCGCCACATTGGTAAATGCCATACTGACGTATGACGATGCGGAGCAATTAAGACCCGGCAGGGATGTATGATATTCACTAAAGGAAAGAACCATGCAGAAGTTTTATATCATAGGAATGAGCGACGACCATCGTCAGCACTTCGCTCCCGAAGTCGTGGAGACAATCGCGGGCGGAAAGGTGTTCTCGGGCGGCAAACGTCACCACGAAATAGTGCGCCCTCTCCTGCCCCCCGAAGCCGAATGGATAGACATCACCGTGCCGATAGATGCTGTATTTACCCGCTACGAAGGATGCCCCGAAGTCGTGGTCTTCGCCTCGGGCGACCCGCTGTTCTTCGGCTTTGCCAACACGGTGAGGCGGAAGTTGCCCGAAGCACAAATCGTGTTGTTCCCCTCCTTCAACTCGTTACAGATGTTGGCTCACCGGATGCTGCTGCCCTATCAGGACATGCGCACGGTATCGCTCACCGGACGCCCTTGGGATGCTTTCGATGCTGCACTGATAGGGGGCGAAAGGCTGATAGGCGCACTGACCGACCGCGAAAAAACTCCCGCACGCATTGCCGCACGGATGTTGGAATACGGTTATGACAACTACAGGATGACCGTGGGCGAGGCTTTGGGAAACCGACAGGAAGAACGGGTAAGGACATTCTCCGTGGGCGAAGCAGCACAAGAGACATTTGGCCTGCCCAACTGCTTGATATTGGAACGCACTGCCGTACGTCCGCATCCTTTCGGCATCCCCGAAGGAGAGTTTCACCTATTAGACGGACGGAGCAAAATGATTACCAAAATGCCCATACGCCTGCTGTCGCTCAGCCTGCTGTCGCTGCACGAAAAGACATCGCTGTGGGACATCGGTTTCTGCACCGGCTCCGTGTCCATAGAAGCAAAGCTGCAATTCCCTTCGCTGAAAGTTACCGCCTTCGAGCGGCGCCCCGAAGGATTGGAACTGATGATGCTCAACAGCCGGAAGTTTGGCACACCGGGCATAGAGGCATTGGCAGGCGATTTCTTGGAGACAGACACAGACGGACTGCCTGCACCCGATGCTGTCTTTATAGGCGGACATGGGGGCAAGATGATGGAAATAATGGAAAAGATAGACCGCGTGCTGTTACCGGGAGGATGCATCGTGTTCAACTCCGTGAGTGCGGAAAGCCGTGAACTGTTTGTAAAGGCGGTGGAACGCACGGGACGGAAAGTGACCCGACAGATACGCATGGCGGTGGATGCCTTCAACCCGATAGATGTAATGAAGGCGGAATAGACAAGATAAAAAGAAAAACATGAAAGCAATCGTATTGGTATCGGAAAGTGGCCTGCCATTGGCACGCACCCTGCAAAGGGAACTGGGCGAGGCAGGCATCTACGCCAAAGGAATAGAGGCGGAAGGATGTACGGAGATTTCCTCGTACAGCGGATTCATGCGCGAACACTTCAGCGAATTTGAAAGCATCGTCTTTATCGGGGCGATGGGTATCTGTGTGCGGAGCATAGCCGCCTGCTTGAAAAACAAATATACCGACCCGGCTGTGGTGTGCATAGACAGTACGGGGCGTTTCGCTATCCCGGTATTGTCCGGACACGTGGGAGGTGCCAACGAACTGGCCAGACACATAGCAGCCATTACCGGCGGACAGGCTGCGGTCACCACCCAAAGCGATAACACCGGACTGTGGGCATTGGACATACTCGGCAAGGAAAACGGATGGAAAACGGAAGCCACGCCGGCACAGATGAACCGATGCATCGGCCTGTTTGTGAACCGGAAGCCCACGGCACTGTTGCTCAATGTGAAAGACAAAGGGACTGCCTGCTTAGAACGCACACTGCCGGGACACGTAAAGGTATTCCGACACTTTGAAGACATTCCGCAGAAAGAGTTTGCACTCATCCTGGCCGTTACACCTTATATATATATAGCAGACGTACCCATGCTTTGTTTCCGTCCTGCCGTGCTCCACTTGGGAGTGGGATGCCGCAAGCAATGCCATCCGCAAGGCATTGCAGAACAAATGGAAAAGACGATGCAGGAAGCAGGACTGTGTCCGCTCTCACTGGCTGATGTAAGCACCATCGAGCTGAAAAAGGATGAACCATTATTAGAAGAATTGCAACGCCGTTGGCCGGACACAAAGCGATGCATCTACTCTGCCGAAGAGCTAAAAGACATAGAAGTACCCAACCCTTCGCAAAAGGCATTCGAGGTGACGGGAGTGTATGGTGTGGCAGAAGGTGCAGCACTGAAAAGCAGCAACGGAGGAATGTTGGTATTGGAGAAACAGAA
>JAUNIV010000221.1 GCA_030523385.1 Bacteroidales bacterium
GTGGTCATGTTCTTTTTCCGTGGCAGGCACCATTGTCGCTGTCTTTGCCCCGGCCATGTTTTTGCCGGGAGCTTTCAACAGCTATCTTATCGACGCTTTCAGGCGGAAGAATGTCTGCTTAGTGTCCATGCTTTTGTTTGTAGTCACTTTGTGGTTTTGTCCGCGTGTCGGCACCCTGTGGCTCATTTGGGTCATGCGCCTGTTGCAAGGTGCTCTGTTTGGTGTGATAACCATGACCACGGGCAGCACGTTAGTCATTGATGTCACCGTCTCGTCCAAACGTACCGATGCCAATGTGGCTTTTGCATGGGTGGGACGTATGGGCATGGTGGCAGGTCTTGTGTTGGGCATATACATTTATCCTTATTGGGATTTCATCTATGTTATATATGCAGCGGTGTTGCTGACCGCATTGGCCTGGCTGACGGTAATGCCTGTGGGGGTCTCTTTCCGGGCTCCGCTGAACCCTCCTTTGCTCTCGCTGGACCGTTTCCTGTTGCCTCGAGCCTTGTGTCCGGCAGCAAATATGATGCTGGTTTCTTTCATCTTTGGCGTGATTATTGCACATATTTACAACGAATTGTTTTATATTTGCACACTGATAGGTCTTTTGGTGGCCTTGTTGCTATCCCGTTGGGCGTTTCGGGGTGAAAACGGTCGGGCACAGATGGAACTGGGCTTGGCTGCACTGGCAGGCGGGTTGTTGCTGCTCAACTATTCGCACGGATTGCTCAACAGTTATGTGGCAGCTTTGCTCATCGGTATGGGAATGGGGCTGGCCGTGGCACATTTCTTTGTCAGAATCATCCGCTTGCCCATGCACTGCGAGCGGGGGACGGGAAACAATACTTATCAGCTGATGTGGGAATTAGGAATACTGGCAGGCTTTTGGTTCGAGAACCTGTGGACGGAGAATCATCCCGACACGATATATTGGATATGTATAGCCGCCTGCGTATTGGTGGAAGTGATGTACGAAGGCTTCACCCATTCCTGGTGCCTCAAACGAGACAGAAGGCAAATATTGAACAATTAACAAGAATAATATGGCAGACGACAAGAAAATTATCTTTTCGATGGTGGGCGTGAGCAAAGCCTTCCAGACGAACAAACAAGTATTGAAAGACATCTACCTATCCTTCTTCTATGGAGCCAAGATCGGTATCATCGGTCTGAACGGTTCCGGTAAATCTACCTTGCTGAAGATTATAGCCGGATTGGAGAAAAGCTATCAGGGCGAAGTGGTGTTCTCGCCGGGTTACTCCGTGGGCTATCTGGCACAGGAACCCCATCTGGACAATGACAAGACGGTGAAAGAAGTGGTGATGGAAGGCGTGCAGGGCATTGTGGACACATTGGCCGAGTACGAAGAAATAAACAACAAGTTCGGACTTCCGGAGTACTACGAAGACCCGGAGAAGATGGATGCCCTCTTTGCCCGTCAGGCCGAACTGCAAGATATCATCGATGCCACCGACGCATGGAATCTTGACAGCAAGCTGGAACGTGCTATGGACGCTTTGCGCTGTCCACCCGAAGACCAGTCGGTGAAGAATCTGTCGGGAGGCGAACGCCGCAGAGTGGCTTTGTGCCGCCTGTTATTACAGAAGCCCGACATTTTGCTGTTGGACGAACCGACCAACCACTTGGATGCCGAAAGCATTGATTGGCTGGAACAACACCTGCAGCAATACGAAGGCACGGTGATAGCAGTTACACACGACCGTTACTTCCTGGACCATGTGGCAGGATGGATTCTGGAGCTGGATCGCGGCGAAGGTATTCCCTGGAAAGGCAACTACTCCAGTTGGCTGGAGCAAAAAACCAAACGCATGGAGATGGAAGAAAAAACTGCCAGCAAGCGCCGTAAGACACTGGAACGCGAGTTGGAGTGGGTACGCATGGCTCCGAAGGCTCGTCAGGCCAAAGGAAAGGCTCGTCTGAATTCTTACGACAAGTTGCTGAACGAAGACGTGAAGGAGAAAGAAGAAAAGCTGGAAATCTTTATCCCGAACGGTCCTCGTCTGGGTAACAAGGTGATTGAAGCCAAGGGCGTGGCCAAGGCATACGGCGACAAACTCCTGTTCGACAATCTGAACTTCATGTTGCCGCCCAACGGCATTGTGGGTGTCATTGGCCCCAACGGTGCCGGAAAGACCACCCTCTTCCGTCTGATTATGGGACTGGAGTCGGTAGATAAAGGAACATTCGAGGTAGGAGAGACCGTAAAACTGGCTTATGTGGACCAGCAACACAAGGATATTGATCCCAACAAATCGGTCTATCAGGTGATAAGCGGCGGGAATGAGCTGATACGCATGGGCAACCGCGACATCAATGCACGTGCCTATCTGAGCCGTTTCAACTTCTCGGGCGCCGACCAGGAGAAGCTCTGCGGTGTGCTCTCCGGTGGTGAGCGAAACCGCCTGCATTTGGCTATGGCACTGAAAGAAGAAGGCAACGTGCTCCTGTTGGACGAGCCGACCAACGATATTGATGTCAATACGCTTCGTGCGTTGGAAGAAGGTCTGGACGACTTTGCCGGTTGTGCGGTAGTCATCAGCCACGACCGTTGGTTCCTCGACCGCATCTGTACGCACATCCTTGCTTTCGAGGGCAATAGCGAAGTATTCTTCTTCGAGGGTTCTTACTCCGAATACGAAGAAAACAAGCTGAAGCGATTGGGTAATGAAGAACCCAAACGGGTGCGTTATCGCAAACTGATGGAAGATTGATGCAGCGAGTGAAAGCTATTAAAAAATGTGTTTTTTATAATGAAATAGGGGTAGGCTATATGTCTGCCCCTTTTTTCTTCCTCTTTTGAATTGATTTTGTAACATTATTGTCACTTATTTTTTCGGAAGATTGCTTACCTTTGCAGTGCTAAAAATAAAAATTAATTTTAGTTGTAATTAATCAAATCTATTATGGCAACAAAAAGAATGCGATCTTTTTTATCGGCAGTCATGCTTGTGATTGCCGTAGCCGTTCAGGCACAGGTCACCACCTCTTCTTTAAGTGGTAAGGTGACAGACACTAATAACGAAGCCATCATCGGTGCTACGGTGCAGGCTATCCATGAACCTTCAGGAACTATGTATGGTGCTATCACCAATGTGGACGGACGTTATACCATTCAAGGTATGCGTGCTGGTGGTCCCTATAAGGTAGAGATTTCTTATGTCGGTTATCAGACAGCTACTTTTAGTGGAGTTAATCTTCAGTTGGGTGAAACGGCGAACATATCAACTAAAATGCAGGAAGCATCAGAGCTTTTGGAAGAGGTGGTCATTTTAGGCAAGTCAGGAGTGGATGCAACCAAGACGGGAGCGGCTATGAGCATGA
Organism: Bacteroidales bacterium; assembly: GCA_030523385.1. Taxonomy (GTDB): domain Bacteria; phylum Bacteroidota; class Bacteroidia; order Bacteroidales; family Bacteroidaceae; genus Phocaeicola. The sequence continues at coordinate 3,346 of JAUNIV010000221.1, forward strand.
ACTCAAAAGATATAAACCGTATGCCTTCTATTTCTCATGGCATTGCTGATGTTACTCGCCTCAACCCTCAAGTGAGTGTAACAGCCAGTGGAGCTATGTCGTTTGCCGGAGCAAACAACCGTTATAACAGTTTCCAGATAGACGGTGCGATGAACAATGATAACTTTGGTTTGACTGCCAATGGTTCTAATGGTGGGCAAGCCGGTACACAGCCTGTTTCCATGGAGACTATTGAGCAGATTCAGGTAAATGTTGCTCCGTTTGATGTTCGTCAGTCCGGATTTACGGGAGGTTCCATCAATGCTATAACCAAGTCGGGTACAAACCAGTTCCATGGTTCGGTATATGGTTTTGGCAATAACTATAATTTGATAGGAAGTTCTTATGAACTGATGAATGGCGGTACAAGCAGCAGTTATACGGAACAAAAGGAATATCAAGCCGGTTTTACGGTCGGAGGACCTATCATCAAGAATAAATTGTTTTTCTTTGCCAATTACGAGAAAGCCAATAAGACTTATCCCAATGCAACGGGCATAGGTACAGCAGCTTCCAATGTAGATGCAGATGAGGCACGGAAAATTATGGAAACTATTCAGAGCATGGCGGCAGAACAGGGCGTGACATACAACGGTTCGTTTACCAGCCCGGATGTTTACACCAAATCCGATAAGGCAGGTATTAAGCTGGATTGGAATATCAACAACAAGAATCATGCCTCTTTCCGTTGGAGCATGGTTTCTGCCAAGCAGTTGAATTCCGTTAGCAGTGCTTCTACTTTGAATTCTTCCGATTACAGTTATGATTTCGTTTCCAAAACAAATACCTTTATTGCTGAATTGCAAAGCCGTTTGGGTGACAACCTGAGCAATGAGCTTCGTGCTTCATACGTTCGCGTGCGTGACCAGCGTCAGCCGGGTGCAGCTTTCCCTATGATCTGTATTTATAATGTAGGCGATGGAACACTGAACATCGGTAACGAACGTTCGTCCATGCAAAACCGTTTGGATCAGGATATTTGGTCATTGACCGATAACTTGACGTGGTATAAAGGTGCTCATACATTCACATTTGGTACACACAATGAATTGTACAGATTCTGCAACCTGTTCATCCAGGATTATTATGGGACTTACTATTACAACAGCCCTGAAGATTTCTATGCAGGCAAGATTAATCAATATCGACACTCCAATACTTTGACAGCTGCTACCGGCAATAATCCTCTGTGGGAACCTACCTTCAGCGCAGGTCAATTAGGATTCTATGCACAAGACAAATGGAATGTGACCGATAATTTTGATTTGACCTATGGTGTCCGCATGGATATTCCGTTGTTCTTGGACGAACCGATGGAAAATGCGGAATTCAATAAGTTTGCAAACGAAAAAGGATGGG